>NZ_JBEOYB010000054.1:0-57795 GCF_040296845.1 Streptomyces sp. NPDC001985 | reverse complement strand
CCCCGCCGGCGTTTGAGGCGCGGGGGTTCGGGGGCTGGCCCCCGACCCGGGCCCGCACGGTGCGGGGTCCTGTGGCGCGGGGTCCGTCCTCAAACGCCGGACGGGCTGCATCTTGCACGGTGCGGGGTCCTGTGGCGCGGGGTCCGTCCTCAATCGCCGGACGGGCTGAGATTGCCCGGGTCTCCTGGGGCACGGGGGCCGTCCTCAAACGCCGGACGGGCTGGGGGTGTCGGACGGGCCGGGCCCGGCGCGGAGGCTAGGACAGGCCGGGGCCGCGGAGGGGGATGGAGGTGAAGGTGGGGGACGGGGCGGGCTCGGTGAAGAAGTCGTTGCCCTTGTCGTCGACGACGATGAACGCCGGGAAGTCCTCCACCTCGATCCGCCACACCGCCTCCATCCCCAGCTCCTCGTACTCCACCACCTCCACCTTCTTGATGCAGTCCTGCGCCAGCCTCGCCGCCGGCCCCCCGATCGACCCCAGATAGAACCCCCCGTGCGCCCCGCACGCCTGCGTCACCTGCCGCGACCTGTTCCCCTTCGCCAGCATCACCTTCGACCCGCCGGCCGCCTGGAACTGCTCGACGTACGAGTCCATCCGCCCGGCCGTCGTCGGGCCGAAGGAACCCGACGCGTACCCCTGAGGGGTCTTCGCCGGACCGGCGTAGTACACCGGGTGGTCCTTCAGGTACTGCGGCATCTCCTCGCCCGCGTCCAGCCGTTCCTTGATCTTCGCGTGGGCGATGTCCCGCGCCACCACCAGCGGCCCCGTCAGCGACAGCCGGGTCTTCACCGGGTAGCGGGTCAGCTCCGCCAGCACCTCGTCCATGGGGCGGTTGAGGTCGATCCGCACCACGTCCTCGTCCGAGAGGTGCTCGTCGGTGGTGTCGGGGAGGTAGCGCGCCGGGTCCTTCTCCAGCTGCTCCAGGAAGACCCCCTCGGCGGTGATCTTCGCGACCGCCTGGCGGTCCGCCGAGCAGGACACCGCGATCGCCACCGGCAGCGACGCGCCGTGCCGGGGCAGCCGCACCACCCGGACGTCGTGGCAGAAGTACTTCCCGCCGAACTGCGCGCCGATCCCGATCCGCTGGGTCAGCTCGAAGACCTTCTGCTCCAGCTCCTTGTCCCGGAAGCCGTGCCCGAGGGGCGACCCCTCGGCGGGCAGTTCGTCCAGATAGTGCGCCGATGCGTACTTCGCGGTCTTCAGCGCGAACTCCGCCGAGGTGCCGCCGACCACGATCGCCAGGTGGTACGGCGGGCACGCCGCCGTCCCCAGCGAGCGGATCTTCTCCTCCAGGAACTTCATCATGGCGGTCTCGTTGAGGACCGCCTTGGTCTCCTGGTAGAGGAACGACTTGTTCGCCGAGCCGCCGCCCTTGGCCATGAAGAGGAACTTGTACGCGCCGCCGTCGGTCGCGTACAGCTCGATCTGCGCGGGCAGGTTGGACCCGGTGTTCTTCTCCTCCCACATGGTGAGGGGGGCCATCTGCGAGTAGCGGAGGTTCAGCTTGGTGTAGGCGTCGAAGATCCCGTGCGACAGCGCCTCCTCGTCACCCCCCGCGGTCAGCACGTTCTGTCCGCGCTTGCCCATCACGATCGCGGTGCCGGTGTCCTGGCACATGGGCAGCACCCCGGCCGCCGAGATGTTCGCGTTCTTCAGCAGGTCGAGGGCGACGAACTTGTCGTTGCCGGACGCCTCCGGGTCGTCCACGATCCGGCGGAGCTGCGCGAGGTGCGCGGGCCGCAGATAGTGCGAGATGTCCTGCATGGCCTCGGCGGCGAGGGTTCGCAGCGCCTCCGGCTCGACCTTGAGGAACGTACGTCCGTCGGCCTCGAAGGTGGAGACACCCTCGGCGGTCACCAGCCGGTAGGGCGTGGTGTCTTCTCCCAGGGGGAGCAGATCTGAGTACGCAAACTCTGGCATTGCGGCCATTCCTCACTCGGCAGACTTGACGGACAGCGGCGCGGCTCCCAGCGTAGAGCGCGCTCCCGCGCGCCCCTGCGGTGAGGTAAGGCTCAGTGGACCGGGGCAGCCCGCGCCGTGTTGCCCCTGGTCGCGATCTATCGCGTTTGGATACCCTGGCTCCGTGGACCTCGAAAAGCAGCCCCAGAAGCCTGTCGTCCCCGCTGAGCCCGGCGCCACCCCCCGTGCCTCCGATGCCATCCGCGCGTCCGACGCCGACCGCGACCGGATCGCCGACATCCTCCGGGACGCCCTGGCGGAGGGCCGGCTCGACCCCGAGGAGCACTCCGAGCGGATCGACGCCGTCCTGCGGGCCAAGACGGTCGGCGAACTCCAGCCGCTCGTCCAGGACCTGCCCGCGGCCCGCAAGCAGCCCGAGACCGCCGCGTACGCGTACCAGGCCGGTGAGCCGGGGGAGGTCGCGGAGAACCTGGTCGCCGTCTTCTCCGCCTCCGTCCGCAGGGGCCGGTGGCGCGTCGGCCCGCGCACCAACGCCTTCTCCCTCTTCGGCAGCATCGAGATCGACCTCACCCAGGCGCTCTTCGAGCAGCGGGTCACGGTGATCAACGCCACCTCCATCTTCGGCAATGTGGAGGTCCGGGTTCCGGAGAACATCACCCTGCGCGGAAATGGCAATGGGATTTTCGGCAATTTCGAGGTGCGGACGCTGGAGTCGGCCGACCGCGAGGCCCCCACGGTGGTGGTCAACGGGTACTCGGTCTTCGGGAACGTCGAGGCCAAGGCGAAGCGCGGAAGCCGGGTCGCCGATCTCCAGCACCGCGTCCGGAAGTACTTTCTGGGCTGACGGCTCCGCTCCGGAGCGATTTTTTCGGCCATGAGCGCCCGCGCAGGATTCCCGGCCCCGGGAAGCGTGTACCACTCAGTGCATAGGAGTGCGTACAGCGGGTAGGGAGAGCTGCATCGTCTCTCGCTCGCGAAGCCGTCGTCAGGAGTAGACCGTGCTGCAACTGTCGTACCAGTCCCTGCAGGTGACCGCTGTGCCGTCCCAGCGGGTGCCGGCCAGGGAAGACCAGGACGGACCCTGGCACGCGGAGGCGGTGTGCCGTCGGGACGAGGCCGGGCTGTTCTTCGCGCCGTCGAAGGAGCCGACGGCCGCGCGGCTGTCCCGTGAGGAGGCCGCCAAGCGGGTCTGCGCCCGCTGCCCGGTGATGGTCGAGTGCCGGGAGCACGCGCTGCTCCAGCCGGAGCCGTACGGAGTGTGGGGCGGGCTGACCGCGGCCGAGCGCCGGGTGGTGCTGGCGCGGCGCAGGCGGCGTGATGTGGACGTCAAGAAGGACCGGTCGGCGGCCTGAGCCGGGCATCCGGCCAGGGGTCGCCCACCGCACATGGGCGACCCCCCTCACTGTGGTCCGTCGGTCAGCCGGTTCGTGTCGTTCGTTCGCCGGTCCGTCTGTCCGTCCGTTCCCGGGGCAGGAGCGGCTACTGCGCCCGGTCGAAGTCGACCTGGCTGTAGGCGCGCAGCTTCGACAGCCGGTGGGTCGAGTCGATCTGCCGGATGGTGCCCGACTTGGACCGCATCACCAGCGACTGCGTCGTCGCGGTCTCCCCTCCGTACCGCACTCCGCGCAGCAGCTCGCCGTCGGTGATCCCGGTCGCGACGAAGAAGACGTTGTCCCCCTCCACCAGGTCGTCGGTGAGCAGCACCCGGTCCAGGTCGTGGCCCGCGTCCAGCGCCCGCTGCCGCTCGGCCTCGTCCTTCGGCCAGAGCTTGCCCTGGATGGTGCCGCCGAGGCACTTGATGGCGCAGGCGGTGATGATGCCCTCGGGGGTGCCGCCGACGCCCATCAGCAGGTCGACGCCGGTGCCCTCGCGCACGGCCATGATCGCGCCGGCCACGTCGCCGTCCGAGATGAACTTGATCCGGGCGCCGGTCTCGCGGATCTCCTTGACGATGGACTCGTGGCGCGGCCGGTCGAGGATGACGACCGTGACGTCCTCGGGGGCGGAGCGCTTGGCCTTGGCGACCCGGCGGATATTGACCGAGGCGGGGGCGTTGATGTCGACGAAGTCGGCGGCCTCCGGGCCGGTGACCAGCTTGTCCATGTAGAAGACGGCGGACGGGTCGAACATCGCGCCCCGGTCGGCGGCGGCCAGGACCGCGATGGCGTTGGGCATGCCCTTGGCGGCCAGCGTCGTGCCGTCGATCGGGTCGACGGCGATGTCGCACTCGGCGCCGGTGCCGTCACCGATGTGCTCCCCGTTGAAGAGCATGGGCGCCTCGTCCTTCTCGCCCTCGCCGATGACGACGATGCCGTTCATCGAGACGGTGTGGACCAGGGTGCGCATGGCCTTGACGGCCGCGCCGTCGGCGCCGTTCTTGTCGCCGCGCCCCACCCAGCGGCCGGCCGCCATGGCGGCGGCCTCGGTGACCCGCACCAGCTCCAGGGCGAGGTTGCGGTCGGGGGCCTCGGGGGAGACCTCCAGCTGGGACGGCAGACTGTGCTCGGTCATCGGAGCGCACCTTTCTGTACGGCGACGGCCGGAATGAGGGTGGTGTGGAGGAGTCCGGGAGCGCCCCCGGGACCACACATTATCCGTACGTCGACAAAATGAGCAGAGGCCCCCACGTTTGAGCACGGGTGGTGGATGCGACGATAGGCGCGTGGCAGGTATGCGAGGCAGACAGACAATCCGCGACATGGTCCTCTCCATGGCGGCCATCGGCGCCGTCGTCGGGACGATCTACATTTTCCTCCCGAACGATGACAACGGCGATCCGCTGAAGCGGGTCGAGTACCGGCTGGAGCAGGTCACCGCCCAGCGCGCGGCGCCGTATCCGGTGTTCGCCCCCCAGGGGCTGCCGAAGGAGTGGAAGGCGACCTCGGTCTCCTTCCGGGGCTCGGAGTCCGACGCCTGGCACCTCGGCTTCCTCGACCCGCAGAAGCAGTACGTCGCGGTCGAGCAGTCCACCGAGGACCCGAAGAAGTTCATCCCGCGCGTCACCCACCAGGCCGAGGACACCGGGAGGACGGAGCGCGTCGGCGCCGAGGTCTGGCAGCGCTGGGAGGGCGGGAAGTACGACGCCCTGGTGCGCGAGGAGAAGGGCGGCGCGACCACGGTGGTGACCGGGACGGCACCTCTGGAGCGGCTCGCCGAGATGGCGGCGGCCCTGGAGGCGAAGCCCTCGCAGCCGGCCGCCGAGGTGAAGTCCTAGGGAGTTTCTTTCGGATCGGGCCGGATCGGTGAGCGGGGCTCGCGAGCCCGGCACGATCCGAAAGAGACGACATGGCCGCCGGTCGGCGGTGGGTGTGCGACAGGGCCGCCGCGCCCGGGAGGGGTGCGGCGGCCCTGTCGCGTACCCGTGACGGGTCAGACGGTGGTGACCACGTCGGAGTAGTCCAGGCGGGGGTTGCGCGGGAAGCTGGCGTCCTCGCCCGGGCGGCCGATGTTGACGACCATCAGCGGGGTGTGGTCGTCGTCCAGGAACTCCTTCCGCACACCGGCGAAGTCGAAGCCGGTCATCGGGCCCGCGGCGAGACCGGCCGCGCGGACGCCGACGATGAAGTACGCGGCCTGGAGCGCGGCGTTCAGGCTCGCGTTCTCCTCGCGGACCGGACGGTCGCCGAAGATGACGTCCTTGGCCTGCGGGAAGTGCGGCATCAGCCGGGGCAGCTCCTCGTGGAACTCGTTGTCCGCGGCGAGGATCGCGACGAGCGGCGCGGTGCTGGTCTTGGGCCGGTTGCCCTCGGACATGTGCGCGACCAGGCGCTCCCGGGCCTCGGCGGAGCGGACCAGGATGACCCGCAGCGGGTTCTGGTTGAACGCGGTGGGGCCGAACTTGACCAGGTCGTAGATCGCCTGGACCTGCTCGTCGGTCACCGGCTCGTCGGTGAAGGTGTTGGCGGTGCGGGCCTCGCGGAAGAGGAGGTCCTGCGCGACGGGGTCGAGGACGAGGGGCATGCGGCGCACCTTTCGGGGCGGGGAGTGGCGTACGGGAGGGTGTAACCGTAGCGCAGTAGATTAAATTTCAACTAATTGTGGGGCGTGGCCGGACTCACATGCCGCACGCACAGCCGCCGCGCCCCTCCCGGCCCCGCTCCCGGGGTCACCGCGGGCCGGTGCCGTCGCTCTCCGCGCTCTCGCCCTCGCTCTCCGGGGTGCGGAGCGCCGCGTCCAGCCGGGCGCGGGCGCCCTCCAGCCAGTGGCGGCAGACCCTCGCCAGCTCCTCGCCGCGCTCCCAGAGCGCGAGCGACTCCTCCAGGGTGGTGCCGCCCGCCTCCAGCCGGCGCACCACCTCGATCAGCTCGTCCCTCGCCTGCTCGTAGCCGGGCGCGGTCCCGTCGGAGCCGCCGGCCGTGCTGTCAGTCATGTGATCCATTTCCATGATCTCGGGTTCTGTGACCTCGGGTGGGGTGTCATTCCCGGCGCGGGGGCCGGTGCGGGGGCCGGTGCGGGGGCCGGACCGGGGCGCGCCGCTCACTCCGTCACCCGGACGGCGAACTCGCCCGCCGAGACCCGGGCCCGCAGCGCGTCCCCCGCCGCGACCTCATCGGGGGAGCGGACCACCGCCCCGTCCTCCCGCTGGAGGACCGCGTACCCCCGCTCCAGGGTCGCCGCCGGGGAGAGCGAGAGCACCCGGGCTCGGGTGTGCGCCAGCTCCGACACGGCCCGGTCCAGCAGATGGCCCAGGACCCGCCGGCTGCGGGCGACCAGGGCGTCCGTCTCCGCCTCCCGCTGCTCCACCATCCGGTGCGGATGCTCCATCGAGGGGCGGCCCAGGGCGTGGGCGAGACCGCGCTCCTCGCGCTCCAGCAGCCCCTGGACCGTCCGCAGCGCGCGGTCTCGCAGCAGCCGCACCCGCTCCAGCTCCTCGCCCACGTCGGGGACGACCTTCTTGGCCGCGTCCGTCGGGGTGGAGGCGCGCAGATCGGCGACCAGGTCGAGCAGCGGGGAGTCCGGCTCGTGGCCGATGGCGGAGACCACCGGCGTACGGCACGCGGACACCGCGCGCACCAGCGCCTCGTCCGAGAACGGGAGGAGATCCTCGACGCTGCCCCCGCCGCGCGCCACGATGATCACATCGACCTCGGGGATGCCGTCCAGCTCCTGGACCGCGGCGACCACCTGGGCGACCGCGCGCACCCCCTGCACGGCGACATTGCGCACCTCGAAGCGGACAGCGGGCCAGCGGCGGCGGGCGTTCTCCAGGACGTCGCGCTCGGCGGCGGAGGCCCGGCCGCAGACCAGGCCCACCCGGTGCGGGAGGAAGGGGAGGGGTTTGCGGCGCTCGGGGGCGAAGAGGCCCTCGGCGCCGAGGGAGCGCTTGAGCTGCTCCAGCCGCGCCAGCAGCTCGCCGACGCCGACGGGCCGGATCTCCACGGCCCGCAGGGAGAGCTGGCCGCGCGGCGCGTACCACTCGGGTTTGGCGTGCACGACGACGCGGGCGCCCTCCGTGACGACGCCCGCGACGGCGTCGAAGACCTGGCGGTAGCAGGTGACGCCGACGGAGATGTCGTGGGACGGGTCGCGGAGGGTGAGGAAGACGACTCCCTGGCCGGGGCGGCGCGAGAGCTGGGTGATCTGGCCCTCGACCCAGACCGCGCCGAGCCGGTCGATCCACCCGCCGATCAGCCGGGACACCTCGCCGACGGGGAGCGGCGCCTCGGGCGACGTATTCAAAGCCATCCCCCGAGCCTAACGGCCCCCTCGGACACCCCTCCCGCGCCATTCCCCACGGGCCCTTCTCCGGCCGCCCCGTCATCCGAGGACGGCTCCGCACCTCGGGTGCCTTGGGCTTCCCAGCCGGAGCGGGGGTTCGAGGACGGCCCCTGTGCCGCGGGAGCCCCGCACCCTGCGGGCCCGGTTCGGGGGCCGGCCCCCGAACCCCCGCTCCTCAATCGCCGGAGGGGCTGAGGTGGTGCGGCCTCATCGCCGGAGGGGCTGAGGTGGTGCGGCTCAAACGGCGGCGGGGCTTGGGTGGTGCGGCTCAAACGGCGGCCGGGGCTGGACAGGCGCACCACCTCAACCGCCGAAGAGGCTGAGGTGGTGCGCCTCAACCGCCGGACGGGCTGAGGTGGTGCGCCCCAGCCGCCGGCGGGGGCTGGAGGTGCGGCTCAAACGTCAGGGGGAAGCCGAGGTGTACGGCTCAAACGGCGGCGGGACTGGATTCCGTGCCTCGGCCCGGTCGGCGGGGCTGGGATGGTGCGGCTCGATCTCCCTCCAGAGCTGCCTCTGGGGCAGTAGCCCACCGGCGCGGCTGAGCTGGTGCGCGCCCTCAAACGCCCGCGAGGCCCCGCGCATCAGCGCTCCGGGGCCCCCGGGGGGCTGGGGCGGCCCCAGAGGAAGGCCAGCACCACCAGGCCCACCCCCAGCCACACCACCCCCACCACCTGCGACGTCCCCGAAGCCTCCACCATCACCGCGATCAGGATCGCCGCCCCCACCGCCGGCGCCACCAAATGCCTCCACCACCGCGGCGGCCCCTCCATCCGCCGCACCACGAACCACCCCACCACGCTCGCGTGCAGCAGCACGAACGCCGTCAGCGCCCCGATGTCCACCACCGACACCAGGTGGTCCAGCCCGTCCGCCCGCCGCGCCGCCCACACCGCCGCCACCAGATTCACCGCCGCCGCCAGCAGCAGCGCCACCCTCGGCGTACCCCGGTCGGTGCGGGCCAGCACCTTCGGCAGCCGCCGCTCCCGCGCCATCGCGAACAGCAGCCGCCCCGCCGCCGCCTGCCCCGCCAGCGCCGCGAACGCCGCGCCGATCGCCTTGCTCACCGCGATCAGATCGTGCAGCCAGGACCCGACCGAGACATCCACCGCGTCGTAGAACGCCGACCCCTGCCGGGCCGGATCGGCCGCCAGCTCCGCCGACGACACCGGCTCCAGCAGCGCCACCAGATACGTCTGGACGAAGAACAGCACCCCCGCCAGCCCCAGACAGAACAGCACCGCCCTGGCGACCTTCCGCGACCCGCCCGTCACCTCCTCCGCGAAGGAGGCGATCGCGTCGAAGCCCAGATACGACAGCACCGCCACCGACACCGCGCCGAACACGGCCGTCATCGAGAAAGCGGTGTCCCCGGTGAGCGGCGAGAGCCAGTCGCGCCGCGCCCCGTCCCGCGCCAGCACCACCACCGCCGACACCACGAAGACCACCAGCACCACGATCTCCATCGCCAGCACCGCGAACCCCACCCGGGCCGCCGCCCGCACCCCCCACAGATTCAGCAGCGTGGTCACCACGACGGCGATCCCCGTCCACACCCACCGGTCCACCTGGGGGACCAGCGCCTCCATCGCGATCCCGGAGAAGAGATACGCGACGGCCGGGATCAGCAGATAGTCCAGGAGCGCCATCCACCCGGCGATGAACCCGGGCCCCTCGCCCAGCGCCTTCCGGGCGTAGGTGAAGACCGACCCGGCCTGCGGGGCGACCCGCACCATCTGGGCGTAACTGAGGGCGGTGAACGCCATCGCGACGGTGGCCACCGCGTACACCAGCGCGACCGCGCCGTGCGACTTGGCGTCGAGGGTGCCGTACACGCCCACGGGGGCCATGGGCGCGATGAAGAGCAGACCGTAGACCACCAGATCCCGGAACCCGAGACTCCGCCGAAGCTCCCCTCCGGCCGGGACCGCGCCCGCGACCGCGCCCGTGTCCTGGCCCCTGCCCTTGGTCATCCGGCCCTCCGTCCGTCGCGTGCCGTCCCAGTCTTCCCCCAGGCACCGGCGGCTCGCCTGTTCTGAACGGCCTTACGATGGGTCCATGACTGCTACGTCTCCCGCCCGCCGCGTCCTGCTCGCCGCTCCCCGTGGCTACTGCGCGGGCGTGGACCGCGCCGTGATCGCCGTTGAGAAGGCCCTGGAGCAGTACGGCTCGCCGGTCTATGTCCGCCACGAGATCGTCCACAACAAGTACGTCGTCCAGACCCTGGAACGGAAGGGCGCGATCTTCGTCGAGGAGACGGCGGAGGTCCCCGAGGGGTCCATCGTCATGTTCTCCGCCCACGGCGTCGCCCCGGTCGTCCACGACGAGGCCGCCGGCCGCAACCTCGCGACCATCGACGCGACCTGCCCCCTGGTCACCAAGGTGCACAAGGAGGCCGTCCGGTTCGCCAAGGAGGACTACGACATCCTCCTCATCGGCCACGAGGGCCACGAGGAGGTCATCGGCACCTCCGGCGAGGCCCCCGACCACATCACCCTGGTCGACGGCCCCGACGATGTGGCCAAGGTCGAGGTCCGCGACGACTCCAAGGTCGTCTGGCTCTCCCAGACCACCCTCTCCGTCGACGAGACGATGGAGACCGTCGACCGGCTGAAGGAGAAGTTCCCGCAGCTCATCTCCCCGCCCAGCGACGACATCTGCTACGCCACGTCGAACCGCCAGATCGCGGTCAAGCAGATGGGCGCCGACGCGGACCTGGTCATCGTCGTCGGCTCGAAGAACTCCTCGAACTCCGTCCGGCTGGTGGAGGTCGCCCTCGGCGCCGGCGCCCGCGCCGCCCACCTGGTCGACGAGGCGGCCGAGATCGAGGAGAGCTGGCTGGAGGGCGTCTCCACGGTCGGTCTCACCTCGGGGGCCTCCGTGCCGGAGATCCTCGTCGAGGGCGTGCTGGAGTGGCTGTCGCAGCGCGGCTTCCAGGACGTGGAGCTGGTGAAGGCCGCCGAGGAGTCGATCACCTTCTCGCTGCCGAAGGAGCTGCGCCGCGATCTGCGCGCGGAGGCCGCCGAGCTGATGGCGAAGGCGGCCGGGACCGCGCAGGTCCCCGCCTCCGTGGCCTCGTCCGACGAGTAACAGCCGGGCGCTGCCCGTAACGTTGGCTCCATGAACGTCTTCGGAGTGGACATCGGCGGCTCGGGGATCAAGGGCGCTCCCGTGGATCTGGACCGCGGCGACCTGGCCCAGGAGCGCCACAAGGTGCTGACCCCGCACCCGGCGACACCGGACGCGGTGGCGGACGGCGTCGCCGAGGTGGTGCGGAACTTCGGGTGGTCGGGCCCGGTCGGCATCACCTTCCCCGGCGTGGTGACCGGGGGCGTCACCCGCAGCGCGGCCAATGTCGACAAGGGCTGGATCGACCTGGACGCCGCGAAGCTGCTGAGCGAGCGGCTCGACGGGGCCGAGGTGACCCTGCTGAACGACGCGGACGCCGCCGGGGTCGCCGAGATGACCTTCGGGGCCGGCCGCGGCCGCGGGGGGACGGTGATGCTGCTGACCCTCGGTACGGGGATCGGCAGCGCGGTCTTCATCGACGGGCGCCTGGTGCCCAACACCGAGCTGGGCCATCTGGAGCTGCACGGCCGGGAGGCCGAGAAGCACGCCTCGACCAGGGCGAAGGAGGACGAGGACCTCAGCTGGCACCACTGGGCGCACCGGCTCCAGAAGTACCTCGCCCATGTGGAGATGCTGTTCTCGCCGGAGCTGTTCATCATCGGTGGTGGGGTGAGCCGCAAGGCGGACAAGTTCCTGCCGCATCTGGAGGGCATCCGGGCGGAGATCGTTCCGGCGGAGCTCCAGAACAACGCGGGGATCGTGGGCGCGGCCATGGCGTCGGCCGGCGGCCGGGGCTGAGCGGCCCCCGCGTACCGACTGCCGCCACTGACGACCGACCGGCTACCGGCGGCCCGGCCTCACCGGCGGCCCGGCCTCACCGGCGGCCCGGCCTCACCGGCGGCCCGGCCTCACCGGCGGCCCGGGCCGCATCCGGCGCCTGCGCCGCCCCATCTGGCGTACCTTCCGGACACAGGAGATCAGCCCGGCGACGAGGGTGCCGCCGTACAGCCAGCCCGCGTGCAGGGCCAGCGCCGTCACCACGGCCATGATCTGCTCGCCGAGGCCGCCCTCGCCGCCGGAGATCGGCACGATGCCGGTGGCGAAGGCGATGGGCACCCCGATCGGGGCGGTGACGATGTCCGCCTCCCGCACCCAGAGCGCGGTGAGCGCGCAGACGGGCAGGAAGAGCACCCCGTACACCACGGCGGAGCCGTCCAGGAGCAGCCGGTCCAGCGTTCCGATCAGCAGCATCGCGACACAGGCGAAGAGCCCGCCGCCGAGACCTGTCAGCCGTGGGCCGGGCAGCCGGCGCAGGGTGCGCACCACCGGCGGCACGGGACGCGCCGGGCGCGCGGAGGGCCGTACGCCGTACACGGCGGGGCTCTCGGCGAGCGCGCTCGGTGACGACAGAGGGGGCTGGGGCCGCTGCCGGCTCTGGGGGGGACGGGTCCTGGGCTGCTCCACGCGACCAACGTAGGCGGCGAGTGGGGAGGAATCAGGTGCGGGACACGCCCTTTGGGTGACCTTGGCGAAAGGTTCGAGCGGCGGCTCCCGTCCGTGCCCGCTTCGCCCCGCCCGTAAACTGGGGGATCGGCCCGTCCACGGGCCCCTCTCCGCCTCGTCCCCCAGCCCTCACTCAGGAAGTCGCCAACGTGTCGCTCACGATCGGAATCGTCGGTCTGCCGAATGTCGGCAAGTCGACCCTGTTCAACGCCCTGACCAAGAACGACGTGCTGGCGGCCAACTACCCGTTCGCCACGATCGAGCCCAACGTGGGTGTGGTCGGCGTCCCCGACGCCCGTCTCGCCACGCTCGCGGAGATCTTCGGATCGCAGCGGATTCTGCCCGCGACGGTGGACTTCGTGGACATCGCGGGCATTGTGCGCGGCGCCAGCGAGGGCGAGGGCCTGGGGAACAAGTTTCTGGCGAACATCCGGGAGTCGGATGCGATCTGCCAGGTCATCCGGGCCTTCAAGGATGAGAACGTCGTCCATGTGGACGGCAAGGTCTCGCCCAAGGACGACATCGAGACCATCAACACCGAGCTGATCCTCGCCGACCTCCAGTCGGTCGAGAAGGCGGTCCCGCGCCTGACCAAGGAGTCCCGCCTCCAGAAGGACAAGATCGCGGTCCTCGCGGCGGTCGAGGCGGCGCAGAAGATCCTGGAGTCGGGCGAGACCCTGTTCTCGGCCGGTGTCACCAAGGGCACGGAGCAGGGCGACCTGCTGCACGAGCTGCACCTGCTGACGACCAAGCCCTTCCTCTATGTCTTCAACGTCGACGAGGACGAACTGGTCGACGAGGACTTCAAGAACGAGCAGCGCGCCCTGGTCGCCCCGGCGGAGGCCATCTTCCTCAACGCCAAGATCGAGTCCGAGCTGATCGAGCTGGACGACGACGAGGCCCTGGAGCTCCTCCAGTCCATGGGCCAGGAGGAGCCCGGCCTCGCCACCCTCGGCCGCGTCGGCTTCGCCACCCTCGGCCTCCAGACCTATCTGACGGCCGGCCCCAAGGAGACCCGCGCCTGGACGATCCCCCAGGGCGCGACCGCCCCGGAGGCGGCCGGTGTGATCCACACCGACTTCCAGAAGGGCTTCATCAAGGCGGAGGTCATCTCCTTCGGCGACCTCGTCGAGACGGGCTCGGTGGCGGAGGCGCGCGCGAAGGGGAAGGCGCGCATGGAGGGCAAGGAGTATGTGATGCAGGACGGCGATGTGGTGGAGTTCCGGTTCAACGTGTGATGCGTCACGTAGCGCCACGTTGCTGATCTGGCAAACGTCCAGTTCAGATGGGGTCGCCTCCTCCGGGAGGCGACCCCTTCGTCGTCACCGTGCTGGATGGGTGCTGGATGTTCTGACGCCGACTCAGCCAGCATCAAGTGTCGTAGACGGTGGAGCGGTGTCCGACGTGAACGACCCACACCACGAGCTCTCCGTTGTCGATCGTGTAGACGACGCGGTAGTCGCCGACCCGCAGGCGACGGCGGTCGGGTTGTGACACGAGTGCGATGGTGTGGAAACCGAGGGGGTCGGTCTCCAGCTCGGTCAGCTTGGCCAGGATGCGCAGCGCCATGTCGCGAGGGATCTTCCGAAGTTCGGCCTGCGCCTCGGGGCGGAAGACGGTTCGGTACTCACTCACTGCGCGCCAGCGTCTCCCTCATGATGTCCTCGATCGGGATGCCGGGTGCTGGGTTGGCCATGCGCTCGTCGATGATCCGATTGATCTCGCGCTCTTCCCATTCCTGATACTTGCGCAGTACCTCGATGGAGACGACGGCGGCGACTTCCTTGCCTCGGCGCGTGATCACTGTGGGTACGTCGTCGCGATCGGCGCGCTCCACGACCTCGGCGAGGTGGGCACGCACGTCGCGGATGGACTCTATGGGCAGCGGCTGCGTCATGCGCCCAAGGGTACCGAGTGTCCCATGTGTACACAACGCATCGCGGGTGGTGGGTGTTCGTCGCGGTCGTGCGTGCTGGATGTGCCGGATGAACTCGCACCGTGCTGGATCGGTGCTGGATCAGGGCACCGAGAACCGCGTTTCCGCAGGTGGGAGCTGTGTGTTGAACGTTCCGCTGCAACGTGTAGCCGTGCGCCTACTGCATGCCGAGCGTTGAGTCGAACGTACACGTCAGAAGGGGCCGGGCTCTGTCGAGCCCGGCCCCTTCGTCGTCCCCGTGCTGTTGATGGGTGCTGGATAGTCTGACGTGGGGTCAGCGGTGGTCGGGTGCCGTGAACGGTGGGCCGGTGCCCCACGCGAACGGCCCGGACCGCCGGCTCCCCGTTGTCGATCGTGTGGACGACGCGGTAGTCGCCGACCCGTGGCGCCGGCGATCCGGCTGGGACGCGAGTGCGGTGGTGTTGAAGCCGGGCGGATCGCTTTCCCGCTCGGTCGGCTCGGCCAGGACGCGCGGCGCCGTCTCGCGCGGGATCTTCCGCAGCTCGGCCTGCGCCTCGGGGCGGAAGGCGGTTCGGCAGGCACTCACGCTCTGCTCACTCACCGCGCGCCGGCGCGGCCCCGGCCCGCACCCCCCGCCTCCTGTGGCGCCCCTGTGTCCCGAGCGATCAACAGCCTTGCGGCGCATGACAGTTGTATGGCCAGTGTGGCGCAAGTGTTACAGCACCCCGGGCGCCCTTGTGCCGGTCCCGTGGGTCGGACAATCTTTCGCTCGGCAGGCAAGCACGGCATGAGCATGGCAGATCCAGCGGCCCATTCATGTCATGCACCTGACGCTTTTATCTGTGACGCGCCATTCAACGAGGAGGACCTCCCCATGTCAGTGATGCGTATCTCGCGTCGAAGACTCACCACGGTCAGCGCCACAGCAGTCGCCTCGCTCGCGCTCGGCGCGGTCTCCGTGCTTCCGGCCACCGCCGCCACCGCGGCCGGGCCGGTGGCCGCGGAGGGGGTTATTCAGAACGCGGGGGCCCCGGGGGTCATCAAGGACAGCTATATCGTCACCCTCCGTGACTCCGCGGTGGACGCCGGGTCGCGGGCCGGGAAGGCGCTCGCCGCCGCGTACGGGGCGAAGATCAACCGGACGTACGAGGCCGCGCTCAACGGGTACGCGGTGCAGCTCTCGGAGGCGCAGGCGAAGAAGTTCGCCGCCGATCCGGCCGTCGCCACCGTGGCGCAGAACCGGGTGTTCACCACCACCGCCACCCAGACCAACCCGCCGTCCTGGGGTCTGGACCGGACCGACCAGGCGGCCCTTCCGCTCAACCAGAGCTACACCTACCCGGACACCGCCGGCGAGGGGGTGACCGCCTATGTCATCGACACCGGCGTAAGGATCTCCCACGGCGACTTCGGCGGCCGGGCGAGCTACGGCTACGACGCCATCGACAACGACAACACCGCCCAGGACGGCCACGGCCACGGCACCCATGTCGCCGGAACCGTCGCCGGGACGGCGCACGGTGTCGCCAAGAAGGCCAGGGTCGTCGGCGTCCGGGTGCTGAACAACGCCGGATCGGGCACCACCGCTCAGGTCGTCGCGGGCATCGACTGGGTGACCGCGAACGCCGTCAAGCCGGCCGTCGCCAACCTGAGCCTCGGCGGAGGGGCCGACGCGACGCTCGACGCCGCCGTGCGCAACTCCATCGCCTCCGGCATCACCTACGCGATCGCCGCCGGCAACTCGAACGCCGACGCCTCCAATTACTCGCCCGCGCGGGTCACCGAGGCCCTCACCGTCGGCTCGACGACCAGCACCGACGCCCGCTCCAGCTTCTCCAACCACGGCAGCGTGCTCGACCTCTTCGCCCCGGGCTCGGCCATCACCTCCGCCTGGAACACCAACGACACCGCCACCAGCTCCATCTCCGGCACCTCGATGGCGGCGCCGCATGTCGCGGGCGCGGCGGCGCTCCACCTCGCGGCGAACCCCTCCGCGACCCCGGCGCAGGTCTCCACCGCGCTCACCGGCGCCGCCACCACCGGTGTGGTGACCTCTCCCGGCACCGGTTCCCCGAACCGGCTGCTCCGGGTCGGCGCGGGCGGGACCCAGCCCCCCGGTGACCGCTTCGAGAACGTCAACGACTACGCGATCAGCGACAACACCACGGTGGAGTCCCCGGTCACCGTCAGCGGCGTCCCCGGGAACGCACCCGCCGCCCTGAGCGTGCCCGTCGACATCAAGCACACGTACATCGGCGACCTCCGGATCGATCTCGTCGCCCCCGACGGCACCGTCTACAACCTCAAGGCGTACGGGTCGGGCGGCAGCGCCGACAACGTGAACACCACGTACACGGTGAACGCGTCGTCCGAGAGCGCCAACGGCGTCTGGAAGCTGCGCGTCGGCGACAACGCCGCGCAGGACACCGGGAAGATCGACTCCTGGGCGCTCCAGTTCTGAGTCCGGGCCGTATCCAGGGGTGGTCGCCGAGGCGGCCACCCCGCTCCCGCGTCGGAAAGCCCAACCCGGGCCGCCGGCACCGCCGTTCGGTTTATACGATTCCGGCCTGCCGCATCCCCGATCCGACGAGGAGCACCGCACCCGTGGACCCCGCACAGCCGGGCGGACCCCCGCCACCCCGTCCGGGCGGGCAGCACCCCGCGTACCAGGCGTATCACCTGTATCCGGGGTACGGGACGCCCCCGGCGCCCGCCCCGGTCAACAGGTTCTCCATCGCCTCCCTGGTGACCGGGGTCGTCTGCTGTCTGCCGCCGCTCGGGCTGGTGCTGGGGCTGATCGCGCTGGCGCAGATCCGGCGGCGGGGGCAGCGCGGCCGGGGGCTGGCGGTCGCGGGTGCGGCGCTCTCCTCCCTCAGCACGGCGCTGGTGCTGATGCTGCTGCTCACCGGTGTGGCGGGGGAGGCGTGGAACGGTTTCCGGGAGGGGTGGAGGGACGCCTCCCGGAGCCCGCGCGCACCGGAGCTGCGCAGCGGGGACTGCGTCCGTCTGCCCAGCACGGACCCACCGGCCCCCGGCGCGGCGATGCCGGCCGATGTGGTCGGGTGCGGCACCCCCCACGAGGGGGAGATCACGGCCTCCTTCCCGGTCACCGGCTTCACGGAGTACCCCGGCGACACACCGCTCGCCCATGAGGCCTGGGAGCGCTGCGACGCGTTCCACCTGGCGTATGTGCTGGACCCCTGGCGGATTCCCCGGAATGTGGAGCCGTACGTCCACCGGCCCGGCCGGGAGGAGTGGGCCGCCGGGGACCGGACCGTCCACTGCGGTCTCGCCACCGTGGACGGGACGCGGATCACCGGCTCGCTCCGGGGGCCGGCGCGCGGACTGAACAGGGATCAGTACGCCTATGTGGCGCTGGAGGCGAAGATCGGGGACGTCCTCCTGGGGCAGCCGGAGCCGGAGCACGCCGAGGCCGTCCGGGAGTGGGCGGCGGAGTCCGCCGCGGTCCACGCCGAGCAGGCGAGGGTGCTGCGGGAGTACGACTGGCCCGCGAGGGCGGCCGGGGCCGCGGACCGGCGCGCCGCGGAGTTCGACCGGGCGGGCGGACTGTGGCGGAAGGCGTCCCGGGTCGGTGACGAGCGGTGGGACGAGCGGTGGGAGGAACAGTGGGAGCGGAAAGGGGAGGAGAAGAGGGAGAAGCGGGGGGAAGCGGGGCGGGACGGGAAGCGGGACGACGATCTGAAGGCGCTGGAGCGGGACAGCGATCGCGAGGACGCCTTCTGGCGGACCTCCCAGGCGGCCGAGAAGGCACTGGAGGTGGGGACCGAGTCCGCCATCCGCCGCGCGCTGGGGCTGGAGGCCGTGCCCCCGGCGGACCGAGCCGTCCCCGGCGCCCCCGCCACCCCCGCCGGACCCGACGGGCCCGCCTCCTGAGACGTACACGCGGGAGGCCGGTGCCCCCGGGCCACCGACAGCCCTGGAACACCGGCCCCGTACCGGTCGCGCCCCGACCCCTGTCCGGGGCGCGCGGATGCCGTCAGCGCCGCTTCAGCCCGCGGTCGACGGCCTTCACCAGCTCGCCGTTCTCGGTGTCCCCGTCGAGGGACCAGAACATCGCCCCGCCGAGACCCCGGTCACGGATGTACTCGGTCTTGGCGTCGAGCACCTTCGGGTCGTCGTACGTCCACAGGGTGGTCCCGTCGAACAGCCACGCCTGGCCGTGCTTCCGGTGGACCTGGTACTTCCCCGAATCGGCCAGCTTCTTGAGGACCTTGTAGTCCTCGAAGCCCGGCTGGTGCACCGCGGGGGCGGGCCGCTCGGCCGGCTGGCCCATGCCGTCGCCGCCGCCGGAGACGCCGGTCCACCCCTGGCCGTAGAACGGCATGCCCACGACCAGCTTGTGTGCCGGGGCGCCGCGCTTCAGCCAGTCGCCCACCGTCTGGTGGACGCTGAAGTCGTTCTTCGCGTAGAGCGCGGACTGCTGGGCGGTGGTCTTCTCGCCCGAGACGTGGAAGTCGTAGCCCTGGAGGTTGACGAAGTCGAAGTCCCGCATGATCTTCGGGACCTCGAAGCCCGCGTCGATCTTGGCGGGGGCCGTCGGGACGAAGGCGGAGAGGTCGTAGTGCTTGGCCTTCTTGCCCGTCTTCCGCGCCTCGCTCCTGGCGTGCGCGTCGAGCTGGGTCCGGAACTCCTTCACCAGCGCGGTGAAGTTCTTCTTGTCCTCCGGGCGGTACGGGGTGTCCGCCTCGCCCGCCGAGCCGGGCCACTCCCAGTCGATGTCCACGCCGTCGAAGACCCCGGCCGCCGCGCCCTCGCCGCCGCGCGCGCCGTCCACGGGCAGATTGCCCTTGATGTAGATGTCGAGGCAGGAGGAGACCAGCGACTTGCGCTTCTCCGCCGTGAAGACCGCCTCGGAGAAGTGGGTGGACCAGGTCCAGCCGCCGAGCGAGATCAGCACCTTGAGGTTCGGGTTCTTGGCCTTCAGCTCGCGCAGCTGGTTGAAGTTGCCCGCGAGCCGCTGGTCGGCGGTGTCGCCGACGCCGTCCACCGACTGGGACGCGTCCACGGGGCGGACGTAGTCGGCCCAGGAGTCGGCCTCGCCGAGGGGGCCGGTGATCAGGCACTTGCCCTCGGGGCTGACATTGGCGAAGGCGTAGTTGATATGGGTCAGCTTCGCCGCCTGGCCGCTGGTCTCCAGGTTCTTGACGTGGTAGTCCCGGCCGTAGATGCCCCACTGGCTGAAGTAGCCGATGCGCTTGTACGAGCGCTTGCGGTCGTCGTCGTCATCGTCGCGGTCCTGGCCCCGGTCCCGGTCTGCCGCCTGGGCTCGGGCCTCGGACCGGGCCTGTGCGGAGGTGTCGGCGGTGGCGGTGGCGGCGGGGGCGATCGTCGCGAGGAGCGCGAGGGAGCTGACCGCGACCGTGGTGCGTACAAGGGTTCTTCGACGCATGGGACTCATTCCTGTGCGTGCCCCCGCGTACGCGTACGCGGGAGCATTTCCGTGAACGGCGTCGTGCAGTCAGGACCGTATTGGTCTGGACCATTGAGGTCAATGGTCCGGGCGCGGGTACCTGGGGTAACCGTCTCCGGCGTCCAACTCATCACTTCGGGTGAAACCTTGGCCCATGGTTGCGGTCAACAACCCACGGTTGTCAGTCTGTTGCCGTCTGTCAAGATGATGGGAGTGATCAGTGGCCTTCGGTGAGCAGCCCGCCTACCAGCGCATCGCGAGCGATCTCCGCCGGCAGATCGTCACGGGCTCCCTGCCGCCGCACTCCCGGCTCCCCTCCCAGGCCCGGATCTGCCGGGAGTACGGAGTCTCCGACACGGTCGCCCTGGAGGCGCGCCGGGTCCTGATGGCCGAGGGCCTGGTGGAGGGCCGCTCGGGCTCCGGCACCTATGTGCGCGAGCGGCCGGTGCCGCGCCGTATCTCCCGCTCCGGCTACCGGCCCGCCTCCGGCTCCTCCCTCTTCCGCCAGGAGCAGACCGCCGACGGCGTCCGCGGCACCTGGGAGTCCGGCAGTGAGCGCGCGCCGGCGGGCGCCGGGATCGCCGAGCGGCTGGGCGTCGAGGCCGGCGCGCCCCTGATGCGTACGCGCTATGTGTTCCGCGACGGCGGCGAGCCGATGATGCTCTCCACCTCCTGGGAGCCGCTCGACCTCACCGGGCGCACCCCGGTGATGCTGCCCGAGGAGGGGCCGGTGGGCGGGCGCGGGGTGGTGGAGCGGATGGCCGCCATCGGCCTGGTCGTGGACAACGTCGCGGAGGAGATCGGCGCGCGCCCCGGGCTCACGGAGGAACTGCGCGCTCTCGGCGGGGCGCCGGGACAGGTGGTGCTGGTCCTGGCGCGGACGTACTACGCCTCGGGGCGCGCGGTCGAGACGGCGGACCTCGTCGTCCCCTCGGACCGCTTCCGGATCGCTTACCACCTCCCGGTGAAGTGACCCGGTGAAGTGGCCCGCTGAGGCGGCCCGCTGAGGCGGCCCGGCCGGGGCGGAGGGGCCCGGGCCGGAGGAGGGTGATCCCGGGTCGTCCGGCGTCGGGGGAGGGCGCGCGTGATCGGACGCGCCCCCTCTTTCCTTTCTCTTTGTGTGAATCCGTATCCGCTGAGTGAGGGTCAGGCGTAGGCTCTGGCATATGCATAGCGCGGTTTCCGGGCCACTTCCGATGGCCCGCGGAGCGAGGTGGGGAGGTGCGCGATGAATGACGCCGGCCCGGTGCTCCCCTGGCTCGTCATACGCCAGGACGACAACGGCAACTGCTATCGCGTCGGTCGGTACGCGACCGAGGACGAGGCCCAGCAGATGGCCGACACGCTCGATGTCGCCGGACGCGAGCAGCTCTACTGGGTGGAGCGCGTCGGGCGGACCACCGCCTACTGACCGGACGCGCCCGCCGCCGGTCTGCCGCCGGCCCGCCGCCGATCCACAGCGGCCCGGGGCTCCCGGCCCCGGATGCCGGACCGACCCGTGCCGGGCGCGCGGCCCCCTGGCGCGTTCCCCCCGCGCTCCCCCCACGGTCCGCCCGCCCGAGGGCGGAGCGCGGCGCCCCGGTAGGGTCTCCAGCCTGACCGGGTTCCGCGTGAGTGAGGCAGGCAATGCCGGCATTGATCGACACGGTGGCATGGGTACGGGTGGAGGGCGGCAGGATTCTCTGCGCGCGCCCCCGGGGGAAAGATGTCTTCTACATCCCCGGCGGCAAGCGCGAGGGCGCGGAGAGCGATCTCGAAACCCTGCTGCGCGAGGTGGCGGAGGAGCTGACGGTGTCGATCGTCCCCGCGACCGTGGCCCATGTGGGCACCTATGAGGCCCGGGACGAGAAGCTGACGGGCGGCGCGGTGGTGCGGATGAGCTGCTACACCGGCGAGTACCGGGGCAGCCTCGCGGCCAGCGCCGAGATCGAGGAGATGGCGTGGTTCTCCTACGCCGACCGCGCCCTCGTCCCCCCGGTCGACCAGCTCCTCTTCGACGACCTCAAGGCATCGGGCACCCTGCGATGACCTCCTCCGCCGCCCGCGGGCGCGCTCACGGCGGTCCCCGGGGGCGGTTCGGCGCGCCCCGGAGGGCGCGGGGCCCCGTCCGTACGCCGTTTGTGTCAACCATGCACCACTTAACGGGCTGAGCGGGTATCTCGTCCCAAATATCGGGTATGTGGTGATTAGCCCCCCTACAAGGGATGCGGGTCTGCTGCTGGTCCGGGAAGTGAGCGGCGTGATCGACTCCGACGGCGCGCGCGCCGAGTGGACCTTCCCCGCCGAGCCCGGTGCGGTGCGCACCGCCCGTCATGCCGTCAGGGACACACTGCGCGCCTGGGGGCTCGACCCCGCTGTCGCCGATGTGACGGTCCTGCTGGTCAGCGAGCTGGTGACCAACTCCCTGCGCTATGCCTCCGGCCCCATCGGAGTCCGGCTGGGCCACCGCGAGCGGAACGGGAACGCGCCCTTCCTGCTGGTGGAGGTCTCCGATCCGCTGCCCGATCCGCCCACGGAGCGCGTCGCCGCCCCCGACGACGAGGGCGGACGCGGTCTTCAACTCATCGCCGGAACCGCGCGACGCTGGGGTACCCGAAGGGGCAGGACAGGGAAGACAGTGTGGTTCGAGCTGGCTCTTACTGGTTAAGAGTGTGAAGGGATAACGATCACCGCTGAGTCGGCGCAAAATGAACGAGACCGTGCTGTGATCGTGAACGCCGTGTGCGTCAGAG
This sequence comes from Streptomyces sp. NPDC001985, assembly GCF_040296845.1. NCBI lineage: Bacteria > Bacillati > Actinomycetota > Actinomycetes > Kitasatosporales > Streptomycetaceae > Streptomyces > Streptomyces sp. NPDC001985. Next base: position 35,527 of record NZ_JBEOYB010000054.1, on the reverse strand, counting down.
CCGTAGTGCTGAATACTGCGGTCATGGCCGGTCCGGTGCGGTGAGCTGGAGGGGACGGTCGCGTGAGCGAGATACCTGGGACGACGAACGGTGTCGTATGGCAGAGCAGCCCGCCTGGCTCGATCTATGACTCGATAGGGGCCGCCGCCTTCTCGATCGGCCCCGATGGGCTGGTCGACCAGTGGAGTCGGCGTGCCGCCGATCTCTTCGGCATCACTGCCGCCGAGGTCAGGGGCAAGGACCCGGTCGAGGTCTTCCTCTCGTCCGACCTGCGGACACAGGGCCGCCGGCAGGTCGGCGAGATCCTCGACGGCAAGGAGTGGACCGGTCTGGTCCCCTTCCGTGTGCCGGGACGGGCCGAGCCCCGAGGGGTCGCCGAGGTCTATGTGATGCCCAGCGAGACGGAGAACGGCGAGCGGGCGGCGCTCTGTCTGGTCGTCGATGTCCGGACCCTGCGGCAGGTGGAGACCGATCTGGCCGCCTCACAGGCCATTTTCGGACAATCCCCTTTTGGATTTCTGCTCTTCGGCACCGATCTGCGGGTCCAGCGCGCCAACCAGCGCGTCGCCACCGTCTTCGGCGGCAGCATCGAGGACCACCGGGGACGCACCGTCCACGACTACCTCTCCCGCCCCGAGGCCGAACGGATGGACGCGGCGCTCCGCCGGGTCCTGGAGACCGGGGAGCCCGCGGTCGACCTCCAGCTCGTCGGGGTGGCCCGGGACGGCGCCGACCGCAGGCACTGGTCCGTCAACCTCTACCGGGTGCACAGCGGCTCCGGCCGCCCCATCGGCGTCGCCGGGGTCGGCACCGATGTGACCCGCCGCCACGCCGCCGTCCGCGAGGCCGCCAGCGCCCGCCGCAACCTCGCCCTGCTCAACGAGGCCAGCGCCCGGATCGGCAACTCCCTCGATCTGGAGACCACCGCCCGCGAACTGCTCGACGTCGCCGTCCCCGGCTTCTGCGACCTCGCCTCGGTCGACCTGGTCCAGGATCTGCTCACCGGCGAGGAGGCACCGCCCGGCCGGTGGGACTCGCCCGGGGCCGAGAGCTTCGGCGGCGGGAGCGCCGCCCTGCGCCGGGTCGCCTTCGCCAGCGCCGTCTCCGACTCCCCGCTGATCACCACCCCGGGGTGCGGCTCCCGCGACGGCGCGCCCACCGCCGTCGGCGAGGTCCACCGCTACTCCTTCCACTCGCCGTGCGCCGCCGCGCTGCGCACCGCCAGGGTCCAGTCCATACCCGGCCGGGACGGCAGCCTGGTGCAGTCCACCCTCGCCGTCCCGATGGTCGCCCACGACCGGGTCGTCGGGCTGGTCCAGTTCTCCCGCACCAAGGGCAGCGAACCCTTCGGGGAGCGCGACCGGGCGCTCGCCGTCGAGCTGGCCGCCCGCGCCGCCGTCTGCATCGACAACGCCCGGCTCTACCGCAGGGAGCACGAGCGCGCCCTCATCCTCCAGCGCAGCCTGCTGCCCCCCGGTGACCCCGAGGCCGCCGGGCTGGACATCGCCTGCCGCTACCTCCCCGGCAACACCGCCACCGAGGTCGGCGGCGACTGGTTCGACGTCATCGAACTGCCGGGCCACCGCACCGCCCTGGTCGTGGGCGATGTGATGGGGCGCGGACTGCGGGCCGCCGTCGCCATGGGGGAGCTGCGCACCGCCGTGCGGACCCTCGCCCTCCTCGATCTCGAACCGGCGGAGGTGCTCTCCGCGCTCGACGAGATCGCCCGGGGGCTCGGCAGCCCGATCGGCGCCCAGCAGGCGTCCCGGACGGCCCACAAGTCCCCCGGGGCCGACCTCTCCGAGGTCTACCTCGCGACCTGTGTGTACGCCGTCTACGACCCGGTCACCCGCCGCTGCACCTTCGCCAACGCCGGGCATCTGCCCCCGGTGCTGGTCGAGCCGGGCCAGGAGGCGCTGCTGCTCGACGTACCGCCGGGGATGCCGCTCGGCGTGGGCGGCGAGCCCTTCGAGGAGGTGGAGGTCGAGCTGCCCGAGGGGGCGCTCCTCGCGCTCTACACCGACGGTCTGGTCGAATCCCGGCACCATCCGCTGGACGAGGGGCTGCGGGCCTTCCGCACCGCCCTCGCCGAGCCCTCGCGCACCCGGACGGCGGGGTCCGAGCCGGCGGTACGGACGGTGGGGTCCGACCCGGCGGTCCGCGCCGGCGCTCCCGCCGAGGCGGTGCGGGCCGATCTCTCCCGGTCGCTGGAGGACGTCTGCGACCACGTGCTGAACACGCTCAACACCCGGCACGGCGAGGACGACATCGCGCTGCTGATGGCCCGGGTGCAGGGGCTGCCCGCCGAGGCCGTCGGCGACTGGGTGCTGCCGCGCGAGCCCCGCTCGGTCGGCCGGGCGCGTGAACTCTCGCGCGCCCTGCTGGCCTCCTGGGACCTCGAAGCCCTGACGGACACCGTCGAACTGCTCGTCAGCGAGCTGGTCACCAACGCCCTGCGGTACGGCGAGGGCGAGATCCGGCTGCGGCTGCTGCGCGACCGCACCCTCGTCTGCGAGGTCTGGGACGCGGGTCTGGTACAGCCTCGCAGGCGGCGCGCCCGCGACACCGACGAGGGCGGCCGGGGGCTTCAGCTGGTCGGGCTGCTCAGCGCGGCCTGGGGCTCCCGGCGCACCCCGATCGGCAAGACCGTCTGGTTCGAACTCGCGCTGCCCGCCGGGGGACCGGCGGCCGAGCCCACGGTGGAGCAACTGCTCAGCATGTTCTGACCCGGGGCCCGGCGCACGACTCCGGGGCGGCCCTTCTGCCCCGGCCCCGGCCCCGGCCCCGGCTCCTGCTCCCGCTTCCGGCCCGCACCTCAGGCCCCGGTCTTCAGAGCGGCGAGCCGCGCCTCCACCTCGGCCGTGTCGCCCAGGCTGTCCAACCGCTCGAACTGGGCGTCCAGCGAGGACGCCGCCAGCTCCCGCTTCCCCAGCGCCCGTGCCTCCTCCCGCCGGACCTTGTCCTCGAAGCGGTGCAGCTCGCTCGTCGGGTCCAGCACATCGACGCTCTTCACCGCGTCCAGCATCCGGTTCTGGGCGTCCGCCGTCCGCGAGCGGGCCACCAGCTCGTCCCGCTTGGCCCCCAGCTGCCCGAGCTTCGCTTTCATCCGGTCGAGACCGGTCCGCAGCTCGGACACGATCTCCGACTGGGAGGCGATCACCGGCTCCGCCGTCCGTGCCTCCCGCTCGGACTGGAGCTGCCGCTGGAGCGCGATCCTCGCCAGATGGTCGAACCGGTCCGCCTCCGCGCCCTGCCCGGCCACCCGCAGCTCATCCGCCTTCCGGCTGGCCGCCAGCGCCTTGCCGCCCCACTCCCGGGCCGCCGCCGCGTCCTCCTCGTGGTCCTGCTCCATCAGCCGCAGATTGCCGATGGTGCCCGCCACCGCCGCCTCGGCCTCGGCGATGTTGTCGGTGTAGTCCCTGATCAACTGGTCGAGCATCTTCTCCGGATCCTCGGCCTGGTCGAGCAGGGCGTTGATGTTGGCCTTCGCCAACTGGGTGACGCGGCCGAGGACGGTCTGCTTGGTCATGGTGCTTCTCCTGGTGAGCCGGGGGCCGGAGGCCCGGGGGCCCGGGGGCCGGGGGTGGAGTGGGAGCGGGTGGGGACGGGCGCCGGGAGCCGGGACCGGACCCGGGTTCAGAACCGGCCACCTCCCATACGGCCCCGGGTCCCGCCGCCGCCGAAGCTCCCGGGACCGCCGCCGAAGCCCCCGCCGCCGAAACCGCCGCCGAAGAGGCCGCCGAGGAGGATTCCGCCGAGCACCGCGCCCCCGAGGCCACCGCCCGGCCCCCGCGCACCGCCGGGACCGAAACCGCCCCCGCCCCCGCCCCCGCCGCCGAAGCCGCGCACATCCTCCTCGGCCAGGCGCTGTGCCTGCCGTGCCAGCGCGTCCGCCTGCTGTGCCTCGGCCAGCGCGCCCCGGGCGTCGGTCCGGCCCGCCCCCGGGCCGCCCGCCAGCTCGTCCGAGCGCCGCAGCCGCCGCTGGGCCTCCGCCAGCCGGGTCCGCGCCTCGCTGCCGACCGCGCCCCGGTGGGTGGTGATGTAGTCGGCCGCCGCGCCGATCGCCGAACGGGCACCCAGCGTCGCCTGGCCGAGCAGCTCCCGGGACCGCCGAGCGCCCTGCTCGTTCTCCCGCGCCCCCGCCAGCGCCTCGTCCAGGGCCGCGTCCGCCTCCTCGACCCGCCGCAGCGCGTCGATCGGGTCGTACGGTCCGGCCGCCAGCTCCGCGCGCACCTCGGCGGCGACGGTCCCGGCCCGCGCGATACTGCCCTGGAGACCGGCCGTTGGCGTCCCCTCGGCCGTGCCCTTCAGCAGCCCGCCCGCCTCGGCCAGGTCGCTGTCCGTCTCGGTGAGCGCCCCCGGCAGCCGGCCCGCGGCCTCCGCCAGCTCCTGGGCGCGCCGGTCCACGGCCTCCACCAGCCGGGCCGCCTGTGCCAGCGCGCCCTCCGCCGCCCGCACCTGGACGGCCGCGGCCCCGTTGTCGGAGCCCGCGACCGCCGCGTCCGCCCGGTCCAGGCTGTGCCCGGCGAACAGCAGCCGCTCCCTGGCCTGTACGGCGCTGTCCGCGACGGGCGCGGCGGCGGACGCGGCGTACCGGTCCCGCAGCACCGACAGCGTCGCCTCCGCGGTGAGCACCCGGCCGTCGAGTCCGGCGAACGCGCGCCGGGCCGAGGCCAGCGCCTCCGGGGCGTTCCGCTCCAGGGCGCGCAGCCGGTCGAAGGCGTCAGACTCCGCGTCGAGCCGTCTGTTGGCCTCCGTACACCGGGAGAGGATCTCGTCGAGCATCCGCCGGCGCTCCGTGTCGTCCTCCGGGTGGGCGTCGTCGAGCCGCTGGCGCAGCCGGAAGGCGCCCATGAGCTGGGTTCTGGCGCAGCCGACCGCGTCGTGGAACGGGCGGGCGGCGTTGTCGCCGAACTGGGCGGCGGCGAAGCCCAGCTCCTCCTGGCTGGTGCGGAGCGCGTCGTCGGTGTCGACCAGGGCCTGCCGGGCCCGGGTGTCCAGCTCGGCGAGCGGCACCTCGGGCGGCGGGCCGCTGCTCCAGCCGGCCCGGTCGCCCCCGGGGGTGGTACGGGTCGCGGTGCGCCGCCGGCGCCGGGTCCAGGCGTACGCCCCGAGCGCGGCGGCGCCGCCGGCCACGGCGATGGGGAGGACCAGGTCGCCGGCGCTGCTGCCCGCGCCGTCGCCGCCGGGGTCGGGGATGCCGGGGGTGATCGCGGGGGTGGGCACGGGCCGCCCGTTCAGCACCGCCGCGTAGCCGTCGGCCGCGCCGATGGCCGCGCCCGCCCAGTCGCTCTCCCGCAGCGCGGGTTCGATGGCGGTGGTGGCGACCCGGGTGAGCTGGGGATCGCTCAGCCGGGAGGAGGCGGCCACCCAGTAGGTGTACTGCCGGTCGTGGGTGGCGACCGTGAGGAGGACGTCGTCGACGCCCAGGCCGTTCTTCCGGGCGGTGGCGTCGGCCCACTCGGGTGCGGAGCGCCCGGAGAAGTCGCGGACGTAGACGACGAAGAGCTGAAGCCGCTCGTCGCTCCAGAGCCGGTCGAGTGCGCGGACCACCTGGGGCCTGCGCCCGGCGAGGGCGTCGACCCGGTCGGTGATCTGGCCCTGGCGGGAGAGGGGGGCGGGGGGGTCGTCGGGGGTGGAGGGGGCGCGGGGCGCGGTCGGTGTCCACGCCGCGAGGAGCGCGGCGAGCAGCACCGGGGTGGCGATTCGCGTCACATCTCGGAGGCTAAGTCCCGCTCCTCGCCCTCGCGACCGGACGCTGGTGCCTCGGAGGCTGACCTGGGGGAGCTGGGTTTTGTGTGGGGGACGAGGGTTTCTGGGCTCGGGGTGGCCCGAGGGTTTCTGGGCTCGGGGTGGCTCGTGCGAACCCGGCCTCGCGTGTGGTCTGTGTGAACCCGGCCTCGCGTGTGGCCCGTGTGAACCTGTTCTCGTGTGTGGCTCGTGCGATCCGCCCACGCGGGTGGCCCGTGTGAACCTGTCCTCGGGGGTGATCCGAGTGTTCCCGGCCTCGAGTGTGACCTGAGCGAATCCGTCCTCGCCGGTGACCGGAGCAGACCCGGCCCTGCCGGCGGGCTGGGGCACAACATCCGGCCCTGCTGGCGGGCTGGGGCACAACATCCGGCCTTGCCGGCGGGCTGGGGCACAACATCCGGCCTTGCCGGCGGGCTGGGGCGCAACATCCGGCCCTGTCGGCGGGCTGGGGCACAACATCCAGCCTCGCCGGCGTTTGAGGCGCGGGGGTTCGGGGGCTGGCCCCCGACCGTGGCCCGCAGGGTGCGGGGTCCTGTGGCACAGGGTCCGTCCTCAAACTCCCCCAGAGCTGCCTCTGGGAGGTGCCCCCAGACGGGCTGGGGGTGCGCCGGGTGGGCTGGGTTTGCTCGGGCACCCCGGGCACAGGGTCCGTCCTCAAGCGCCGGACGGGCTGGGTTTGGCCGGGCGCGGGGTGCGTCGGGTGGGGCGGGGGTGTGCGGGCCACCTCCGGTGCGGGGGCGGGCGGGCACCCCCGCGCTGGGGGTGCCCGCCCGCGCTCGCGGCGCGGTGGGTCAGGAGGTACGGCGGCGCGGGATCTTGCTGCCCAGCCACACCAGCGGATCGTACTTCCGGTCCACCGCCCGCTCCTTCAGCGGAATCAGCGCGTTATCCGTGATCTTGATCCCCTCCGGGCAGACCTCGGTGCAGCACTTGGTGATATTGCAGTACCCCAGCCCGTGCTCCTCCTGAGCCGTCCGCTTCCGGTCCAGCCCCGCCTCCCCCGCCGCGTCCAGCGGATGCATGTCCAGCTCCGCCACCCGCATCAGGAAGCGCGGCCCCGCGAAGGCCGCCTTGTTCTCCTCGTGGTCGCGCACCACATGACAGGTGTCCTGGCAGAGAAAGCACTCGATGCACTTGCGGAACTCCTGGGAGCGGTCCACATCGACCTGCTGCATCCGGTACTCACCCGCCGCCACCCCCGGCGGCGGGACGAACGACGGCACCTCCCGCGCCTTCGTGTAGTTGAAGGTCACATCCGTCACCAGATCCCGCACCACGGGAAAGGCCCGCAGCGGCGTGACCGTGATGGTCTCCGCCGGGGAGAAGACGGACATCCGGGTCATGCACAGCAGCCTCGGCCGCCCGTTGATCTCCGCGCTGCACGACCCGCACTTCCCCGCCTTGCAGTTCCAGCGGACCGCGAGATCGGACGCCTGGGTGGCCTGGATGCGGTGGATGATGTCCAGCACCACCTCACCGTCGTTGACCTCGACGGCGAAGTCCGCCAGCTCCCCGCCCTCCTGGTCCCCGCGCCACACCCTGAACGCGGCCTGGTACGAACTCACGTGTGGAGCTCCTCTTCGGCGAGGTACTTGACCAGCTCTTCCTTCTCGAAGAGAGCGAGCAGGTCCGGACGGATCGGATCGGTGGCCACACGCTCCAGCGTGATCTGCCCGGCCGCCGGATCGGCGGTCCACCGTTCACCGGTGGGATCGACCAGCCGGCAGCGCAGATTCGCCGGCCGCCAGGAGCGCTCCATCGTGGGGAAGTCCTCCCGGGTGTGACCGCCCCGGCTCTCCGTGCGCTCCAGCGCGGCCCGCGCCACACACTCGCTGACCAGCAGCATGTTCCGCAGGTCCAGGGCGAGGTGCCAGCCGGGGTTGAACTGCCGGTGCCCCTCGACCCCGGCGCTGCGGGCCCGCGCCCGCAGCCCCGCCAGCCGCTTCAGCGCCTGCGCCATCTCGCCCTCCCGGCGGATGATGCCGACCAGGTCGTTCATGGTCTGCTGGAGCTCCTGATGGAGGGTGTACGGATTCTCCGGCGGATCGTCGCCCGCGAGGCCCGGGGCGCTGAAGGGGTGGAGCGCCTCGGCTGCCGCCGCGTCGATCCCGGCCTCGCTCACCCGTGGCCGGTCGACCGTGCCGAGCGCCAGTTCGGCCGCGTACAGACCGGCACGGCGGCCGAAGACCAGCAGGTCGGAGAGGGAGTTGCCGCCCAGCCGGTTGGAGCCGTGCATACCGCCGGCGACCTCACCGGCGGCGAAGAGCCCGGGGACCCCGGCCGCGGCGGCGCTGTCGGACTCGACCGCGATCCCGCCCATGACGTAGTGGCAGGTGGGGCCGACCTCCATCGCCTCGGCGGTGATGTCGACATCCGCCAGCTCCTTGAACTGGTGGTACATCGACGGCAGCCGCCGCCGGATGACCTCGGCGGGCATCCGGGTGGAGACATCGAGGAAGACCCCGCCGTGCGGGGAGCCGCGGCCCGCCTTCACCTCCGAGTTGATGGCACGGGCCACCTCGTCGCGGGGGAGCAGCTCGGGCGGGCGCCGGTTCTGGTCCGGGTCCTCGTACCAGCGGTCGCCCTCCTCCTCGCTCTGCGCGTACTTGTCCTTGAACACCTCGGGGATGTAGTCGAACATGAACCGCTTGCCCTCGGAGTTGCGCAGCACCCCGCCGTCGCCGCGCACCGACTCGGTGACGAGGATGCCCTTGACCGAGGGCGGCCAGACCATCCCGGTCGGGTGGAACTGCACGAACTCCATGTTGAGCAGCGGCGCGCCCGCGAGGAGCGCCAGCGCGTGGCCGTCCCCGGTGTACTCCCAGGAGTTGGAGGTCACCTTGAAGGACTTCCCGATGCCGCCGGTGGCGAGGACGACCGCGGGGGCCTCCAGCACGAAGAAGCGGCCGGACTCCCGCTCGTAGCAGAAGGTCCCCGACACCCGCTCCCCGTCCTTGAGCACACGGGTGACGGTGCACTCCTGGAAGACCTTGAGCCGGGCCTCGTAGTCGCCGTACTCGGCGTGGTCCGCCTGCTGGAGCGAGACGATCTTCTGCTGGAGGGTGCGGATCAGCTCCAGGCCCGTCCGGTCGCCGACATGGGCCAGCCGGGGGTACTCGTGACCGCCGAAGTTCCGCTGGGAGATCCGCCCGTCCGCCGTGCGGTCGAAGAGGGCGCCCCAGGTCTCCAGCTCCCAGACCCGGTCCGGGGCCTCCTGCGCGTGCAGTTCGGCCATCCGCCACTGGTTGAGGAACTTGCCCCCGCGCATGGTGTCGCGGAAGTGGACCTGCCAGTTGTCACCGGAGTTCACATTGCCCATGGAGGCGGCGATTCCGCCCTCCGCCATCACGGTGTGCGCCTTGCCGAAGAGGGACTTGCAGATCACCGCGGTACGGGCGCCCCGCTCCCGGGCTTCGATGGCCGCGCGCAGGCCGGCCCCGCCCGCGCCGACCACGACCACGTCCCACTGCTGCCGTTCGAGCTGCGTCATCAGAAGAACCTCGGATCTTCGAAGGCACCGGAGGCGAGGAGGTAGACATAGATGTCCGCGACCGAGACGCTCAGCAGCGACACCCACGCCAGCAGCATGTGATGGGCGTTGAGTCTGCCGACCCAGCCCCACAGCCGATAGCGCACCGGATGCCTGGAGAAGTGCTTCAGCCGGCCGCCGACGATATGCCGGCAGGAGTGGCAGGAGAGGGTGTACGCCCAGATGAGGACGGCGTTCACCACGAAGAACACCGTGCCGAGGCCCATGTGCCCCCAGGCGTAGTGCTCGTCGCGGAAGGTCAGTACGGCGTCATAGGTGAGGATGCCGGCGACCGGGATCGCCGCGTAGAAGAAGTACCGGTGCATGTTCTGGAGAATCAGCGGGAAGCGCGTCTCGCCGGTGTACGTCCGGTGCGGTTCGGCGACCGCGCAGGCCGGGGGCGAGGCCCAGAAGCCCCGGTAGTAGGCCTTGCGGTAGTAGTAGCAGGTCAGCCGGAAGCCGAGCGGGAAGATCAGGATCAGCAGCGAGGGGGAGAGCCCCCACCAGCTGCCGAAGATCTCCAGATTGGGCCCGCCCTTCATCGGCACGCAGTTCTCGGCGAGACAGGGCGAGTAGAAGGGCGAGACATAGGGGGCCGCGTAGTAGTCGGCGTTGGCGAAGGCCCGCCAGGTCGAGTAGATGACGAAGGCGAGCAGCCCGCCGGCGGTCAGCGCCGGGGCCAGCCACCAGCGGTCCGTCCGCAGATGGCGGGGGCTGATGGCGGCGCGGGTCGCGCCGTGCACGCCCGAGTGGGTGGGTGGTGGTTCGGTACCAGTGGCCAACGAGGTCTCCTAGGGCCCGGCGGTCGCCGGGCCGGATCAGGGAGCGTGCCGGTCGCGGACGCCCAGACCTTCGTCGTCCGAGTCCGTCCACAGTGCGGTGTTGTACGGAGCGTCGGGGATGGTGACCAGTTGGGTGCGGTCCGGCGGGGTGCGCTCGGGCCGGGTGCCGGAACGCGGCCGGCCCCCTTCGCGCCGCAACTGGTCAACGGTCCGTTCCAGCTCTCCGACACGCTGGATCAGCTCGTCGAGACGGTGCTGAACCGCGTTCAGATCTGTCTGCTGGGACATGACTTGCCCTCACTTCCGCGGGGTGCGGGTGGCGTCGTTCATGCGCCTGCGAGTGTCGCGCCTCACATCTCCCTTGTGAAGGGGATCTGCGGGATTCTCATCGCCTCTCATCCGCTCTCATCGCCTGCGCCGGACGCTTCCCGGGTGGGTTCGGTCTTGGCAACCGCAGTTTCTCCTGTTTTACCGGAACATATGGGCCTGTTTCTTGCGCCGAGCGGGTGACTTCGCGGGCTTGACCCGCCGTGTCTGCACCGACGGAGGGTCTCGTTCCACTTCAGTGCGGTGGAACCAGTGTGATCATCCCAAATTCCGTAAAACAGGATGAAGAGGTAGAGCCCATGTCCCAGGTCGACGAGCCAAACGGGAGGGCCGGCACCCGGATGTCCCGGACCTCACGGACATTCCGTACCTCACGGACGTTCCGCTCAGTGTCGCTGCTCGCCGGCGGAGCGCTCGCGCTGCCCGCCCTGGCCGGGTGCACGGCCGACGACTCCGCCGGGCGGGCCGCCGCCCAGGACATCGCGGCGGCGAAACGGGACAAGGTCGCCGACGGCGGAACCCTGAGCTGGGCGATCGACGCGGTGCCGACCACCCTCAACACCTTCCAGGCCGACGCCGACACCGCCACCACCCGGATCACCGGGGCCGTGCTCCCCGCGCTCTTCACCCTCGACCGGAGCGGCCGTCCGCAGCGCAACCCCGACTATCTGGAGTCCGCCGAGATCGTCGAGCGCGAACCCAAGCAGGTCGTGCTCTACAAGCTCAACCAGAAGGCGGTCTGGAGCGACGGCCGGGAGATCGGGGCACCCGACTTCGTCTCCCAGTGGCGCGCGCTCAGCGGCCGGGACAGCTCCTACTGGACCGCGCGCAACGCCGGGTACGACCGGATCGAGGAGATCCAGAAGGGGGCCAACGACCTGGAGGTCAAGGTCACCTTCAAGAAGCCCTACGCGGACTGGCGCTCCCTCTTCACCCCGCTCTACCCCAAGGACGTCACCGGGACCCCCAACGCCTTCAACGACGGGGCCCGCACCACCCTCAAGGCCACGGCGGGACCCTTCCGGCTCGGCGGGCTCGACCGGAAGGCCGGCACCGCGACCCTGGAGCGCAACCCCCGCTGGTGGGGGGAGCAGACCAAGCTGGACACCCTGGTGCTCACCGCCGTACCGAGGGAGAAGCGGGCCGCCGCCCTCGCCTCCGGGAAGGTCGACATCGCCGAGGTCGACCGCCCGACCGCCCACCGGATCGCCCTGGCCGCCCGGGACGCGTCGAGCGCCGGGGCCGCGGGCTCCGCCGGCGCGGCGGGCCCCCCGGCCCTCGCCCCCGGCGCCCTCCCCGCCCACGGCCCCGGCTCCACCCTCACCGGCTCCGCCGCGCTCAGGTCCTGGGCCCTCGCCCACGGCTCCGACGAGGAGGTGGCCGAGGAGGAGCAGGGCGCACGGGTGCGCGCCGCCCGCGCGATCGTCACCTACGCCGAGGAGCAGCGGGGACTGCGCGCCCTGGAGGTCCGCAAGTCCCTGGAGCCCGCCTTCACCCAGCTCGCGCTGAACGGCGAGACCGGGCCGCTCGCCGACGACCGGGTGCGCCGGGCCGTGGCCCGTGCGCTCGACCGCCAGGAGCTGGCCGACGCGGTGCTGGGCCCGCTCGGACTGCCCGCGACCCCGCCGGGCAACCATCTGGCGCTGGCCGGCCAGCGTGCGTACACCGACAACAGCGGGGCGCTCGGCGAGCAGAACACCCAGGAGGCACAGGCCCTGCTCGCGGACGCGGGCTGGGTGCCCGGCGGGGCGCTCAAGAAGCGGCAGCCCGCGAAGGCGGGCGGTGAGGCGTCGGCGTCCCCGTCCGACGAGGCAGATGAGTCCGCCGAGTCCGATGAGTCCGCCGAGTCCGCCGGGGAGACCGACGGCTCGAACGGCTCGGACGGCAAGAACCCGGGGAAGCGGAAGGCCGAGAGCCCGGACGGGGACGAGACCCCGGACGGCGACGAGACCCTGGACACCCCCTCCGGCGAGGGGCTCTACATCGTCGGCGACGACAAGGCCGCCGAGGGCTCCGGCGGCACCCATGTCCTGGCCCCCGCCCCCGTGACCTTCCAGGAGCTGGCCGTCCAGCCCCGGGCCAGGGACGCCCGGACGGCCACCGACGGTGACGGCGAGCGCACCCGCGCCGGCGCCGGGAAGGCGCGCGAGGACGCCCGGGGCCCGGGGGCCGGCGCCTACGCCCCGGCGGGCACCGCCGCCCCGGTCGCCGCGGGCGGCCGGCTCGGCAAGGACGGCAAGCCGCTCTCCCTGCGGTTCGTCCTCCCGTCGGGCCCCGGCTCGGAGTCGCTGCGGACCGTCGGCGACCGGATCGCCCGGATGCTGGACCGCATCGGCATCAGCACCGAGATCACCAAGGTCGCCGACAAGGACTACTTCAAGGAGCACATCGCCTCGGGCCAGTACGACCTCGCCCTCTACTCCTGGCCCGCCACCGCCTACCCGGCGACCGACGCCCGCCCCATCTACGCCAAGCCCGAGCCGGCCGGCGACGGCTCCCTGGTGGTGGAGCAGAACTACACCCGCGTCGGTACGGACTACATCGACCAGCTCTTCGAGCAGGCCGCCTCCGAGCTGGACGAGGACGAGGCCCGTGATCTGGTGCGCCGGGCCGACGCCCGGATCTGGGCCGCGGCCGGGTCCATCCCGCTCTACCAGCGCCCCGAGCTGGTCGCCGTCCGGCCGGCGGTGCGCAATGCCGGGGCCTTCGGCTTCGCCACCCCCCGCTACGAGGACATCGGCCTCACCGCCGAGCGGCCCAAGACCCGGGCGAAGGCCGGGGCCAGGGCCGGCGGTGGCCGGGACGACCGTCCCGAGACGCCCCTGACCGGCCAGAACCCCGGACCGGGCGCCGCCTCGGCGGCCGACCGGGACGACGAGGACGCCGCCCCCGCACCCGCCTCCCCCGACGGCTCCGGGGAGTAACCGGCCAACCTCAGAACCCGCTCAACTCCCTTGCCCGCCGGCCACCCCGGCGGGCAAGATCATGTCCACCCGTTGACCGGTGTTCAGTCGCGCCGGCCGCGCTCCCCCCACCCCTCTCACTCCGTGGTCCGCGTCTCCCCCTCCGGACCGGGAGGCCCCCCGCGCGGCGGCCCCGTACCATGGGACAGAGCCGCGGCGTGTCCGCCCCGGCAGGGCGTACGAGGAAACAACGCCGCATCCACGCCGCATCCCACGATCGAGAGAAGCGCCAGCCAGCATGCCCACGCGCCACGACATTCGTAACGTCGCCATCGTCGCCCACGTCGACCATGGCAAGACCACCCTGGTCGACGCCATGCTGAAGCAGGCCGGAGCCTTCGCAGCGCACCAGCACGTCGATGACCGGGTCATGGACTCGAACGACCTGGAGCGTGAGAAGGGCATCACGATCCTCGCCAAGAACACGGCGGTGAAGTATCACCCCAAGGCCGGCGGGGCGCCCATCACGATCAACATCATCGACACCCCCGGCCACGCCGACTTCGGTGGCGAGGTCGAGCGCGGTCTGTCGATGGTGGACGCGGTCGTCCTCCTGGTCGACGCCTCCGAGGGCCCGCTGCCCCAGACCCGCTTCGTTCTGCGCAAGGCCCTCCAGGCCCGGATGCCCGTCATCCTGTGCATCAACAAGACGGACCGTCCCGACTCCCGTATCGACGAGGTCGTCAACGAGACCTACGACCTCTTCCTCGACCTGGACGCGGACGAGGACCAGATCGAGTTCCCGATCGTCTACGCCTGCGCGCGGGACGGCGTCGCCTCGCTGACCAAGCCCGCCGACGGCACGGTCCCCACCGACAGCGACAGCCTGGAGCCGTTCTTCTCCACCATCCTCCAGACGGTCCCGGCCCCGGAGTACGACGAGTCCGCGCCGCTCCAGGCCCATGTCACCAACCTGGACGCCGACAACTTCCTGGGCCGCATCGCGCTGCTCCGCGTCGAGCAGGGCGAGCTGCGCAAGGGCCAGACCGTCGCGTGGATCAAGCGCGACGGCACCATGGCCAATGTCCGCATCTCCGAGCTGATGATGACCGAGGCGCTCACCCGCAAGCCCGCCGAGGTGGCGGGCCCGGGCGACATCTGCGCCGTGGCCGGTATCCCCGACATCATGATCGGTGAGACCCTCGCCGACCCGGAGAACCCGATCGCGCTGCCGCTGATCACGGTGGACGAGCCGGCGATCTCCATGACGGTGGGCACCAACACCTCGCCGCTGGTCGGCCGCGGCGGCACCGGCAAGGGCGCGGACGCCAAGTCCGCGGTCAAGGACCGCAAGGTCACCGCCCGCCAGGTCAAGGACCGGCTGGAGCGCGAGCTGGTCGGCAATGTCTCCCTCCGCGTGCTCGACACCGAGCGCCCGGACGCCTGGGAGGTGCAGGGCCGCGGTGAGCTGGCGCTGGCCATCCTGGTCGAGCAGATGCGCCGGGAGGGCTTCGAGCTGACCATCGGCAAGCCCCAGGTGGTCACCAAGCAGGTCGACGGCAAGGTCCACGAGCCGGTCGAGCGCCTCACGGTGGATGTCCCCGAGGAGCACATGGGCGCGGTCACGCAGCTCATGGGCACCCGCAAGGGCCGGATGGACAACATGTCGAACCACGGCTCCGGCTGGGTCCGCATGGAGTTCGTCGTCCCCTCCCGCGGCCTCATCGGCTTCCGCACGGAGTTCCTGACCAACACCCGCGGCACCGGTATCGCCCACTCGATCCACGAGGGCCACGAGCCGTGGTTCGGCGAGTTGAAGACCCGGAACAACGGCTCGCTGGTCGCCGACCGCTCCGGCGCCGTCACCGCCTTCGCGATGACCAACCTCCAGGAGCGCGGGGTGCTCTTCACCGAGCCCGGCACCGAGGTCTACGAGGGCATGATCGTCGGTGAGAACTCGCGCGCCGACGACATGGACGTGAACATCACCAAGGAGAAGAAGCTCACCAACATGCGCTCCTCCTCCGCCGACTCCTTCGAGGCGATCGTCCCGCCGCGGAAGCTCTCGCTGGAGCAGTCGCTGGAGTTCTGCCGCGACGACGAGTGCGTCGAGGTGACCCCGGAGTCGGTCCGTATCCGCAAGGTGAACCTGGACGCCCGGGAGCGCGCCCGCGCCGCCTCCCGCGCCAAGCACGGCTGACAGGCCCCCTGCGCGCCCCTGGCGCGTGATTGACCGAAAACGGCCCGGGTGGCCCCTCCAGGAGGGGCCACCCGGGCCGTTTGCGTCCGCCCCTCGCGTGGGAAGCTGTGGGATTGGACCACGCGCTCTCCGGCGTCCGTCAACCGGTTTTCCTACCCCGTCTGTCCGACTATCGGGCGTAGCTCACCGGAAACCTGCATTAACAGTCCGTTTCGGGGGTGTCTGTCTGCGATCCCTTTGTCCGGATTGTGGTCCCTGGGCCTGGACTGATGTTGCCAAAACGAGATGCTTTAAGTGTGGTTTACGGCCCGAACTTACCCAATAGTTGGCTTCACTGAGCTCGGGTCAACGGGTCATGCGCTGTGGGGAGCGCCGACTCACGAGCACACGGGGTACAGCTCTTCGCCGTCAGGGGTGTCGGCGGGGGTGTCCTGTGCCCAGCCTTGCAGTGAACACGTGGACTCATGAGGAGGAACCCATGCGCGGTGCCACGAGCGCCAGTGGGGTCGGGTCGTCACAGATGGCTTGTACGGCCGGTTTCCAGCGCATTCCATCCGGTCAGGCAGCCGACGTAGGCCGCCGATCCTGAGCCCCGGTCAACCGCTCGGCTCGCGCTCCTGAGGGTGGAATCTATCCCCATTGACGCACTTTCCAGCCGCTCTGCCCGTGGATGATCCACGGACGTGAGGCAGTACGGCCGCACCCGCTCCGGGTACGGCCGGCGATGGGGAATCGTCATCCGGCAGCAGACTGACGTCACGAGTGCACCCACTCGGCCGTCATGGCTGCCGTGCGCAGGACCGCGGGTCACCCGACACCCGTGAATGGACACACCATGACCAGTCCAATCGAGGCCGAGGCCACGGACGCCTCAGTCGCCTTGGACAAAGAGACCGCGACCAAGAACGACGCCGCGGACGGAACCAACCACACCGGTCGCTCGCCCGGCCAGCTGATGTGGGCGCGCTTCAAGCGCGACCGCGTCGGCCTGATCTCCGCGGGCGTCGTGATCTCCTTCTTCGTGATCGCCGCACTGGCGCCGGTGATCTCCAAGCTGTACGGCAAGGACCCGTACACGCTCTACCCGGACACGATGCCGGACCTGCTGGACGACTTCTCGATGCCCGTCGGGTCCTTCGGCGGCGTCTCCGGCGAGTTCTGGTTCGGTGTGGAACCCGAGCTGGGCCGCGATGTGTTCACCATGCTGCTCTACGGCATGCGCACCTCGCTCTACATGGCCCTGGTCATCACCGTGCTCATGGTGCTCACGGGTGTGGTCATCGGCATGGTCGGCGGCTACTTCGGCGGCCGGGTCGACTACTGGCTCGGCCGGGTGACCGACTTCTTCCTCGCCTTCCCGAGCCAGCTCTTCTTCATCGCCTTCATGCCGGTGGTCACCGCGCTCTTCGTCTCGCCCACCGACGAGACCCCGACCTATCTGCGCGCGGTCTCGATCATCCTGGTGATGTGGTTCCTCGGCTGGATGGGCATGGCCCGTCTGGTGCGCAGCTCCGTGCTCTCCCTGCGGGAGCGCGAGTTCGTCGAGGCGGCCAAGGTGTCCGGCGCCTCGCGCTGGCGGATCGTCCGCAAGGAGATCCTGCCCAATATCGTCACGCCGATTCTGGTGCAGGGCACCTACATGCTGCCCAGCTCCATCCTGACCATCGCCTTCCTCTCCTACGTCGGTGTCGGCTTCGTGGAGCCCACCCCCGACTGGGGCCGGATGTTCGCCATCGGCAGCAAGGTCTACGAGCAGAACCCGGCGTTCATGTTCTTCCCGGGCGTCGCCATGGTGGTGTTCGTCCTCGCGTTCAACCTTCTCGGCGACTCGGTCCGGGACGCGTTCGACCCCAAGACCGGACGGTGACGTCCAAGGGCGGGGGTGGCTGCCGCCCCCGCGCCGGGCAACCGGACGGTCAGGCAGCTTGTGCTGGATATACAAAGGACAGGTAGGTGCAACGAGCATCATGAAGCCCCTTCGCTCACGTACAGTGCGTGCGATAGTCGTCGCTGCCGCGGCCGGCTCCCTCGCGCTCACCGGGTGCTCCAAGGACAGTGGCAGCACCAAGGACGAGTCCAAGACGCAGAAGGACGCGGCGGCTCAGTCCAAGCCGGTTGTCTACGCGGACGCGGCGGCCTCCAACGGCCCGGCGGCCGAGGTCCCCGGCGCCAAGCCCGGTGGCACCATCAACGTGTTCATGCAGTCGGGTCTGAGCCACATGGACCCCGCGCAGATCTACGTCAGCGACGCGGGTCAGTTCTCCAACCTGATCCACCGCGGTCTGACGAACTTCCAGGAGGACGACAAGGGCAACCTGTCCGTCGTCGGTGACATCGCCACCGACGCCGGCCAGATGTCCGACGGCGGCAAGACCTGGACGTTCAAGCTCAAGGACGGCATCAAGGACGAGAACGGCAACGTCATCACGTCCGCCGACGTCCGCCACACCATTGAGCGGATGTACGCGAAGTTCATCTTCGACGGTCCGTCCTACGTCCAGACCTGGCTCTCCGGTTCCAAGTACCGCGAGGCGCTGCCGGACGGCCCCTACAAGGGCAAGCACCTGCCGGACTCGGTCCTGGCCACCCCGGACGCGAAGACCGTCATCTTCAAGTTCAAGGACGCCCAGCCGGACCTGCCGCAGGCGCTGGCGATGGCGGGCTACTCCATCGTCCCCGAGAAGGCGGACACCAAGGAGAAGTACGACAAGCGCCCCGCCTCGCTGGGCCCGTACAAGCTCGCCGAGGTGAAGCCCGGCAAGTCCATGAAGATGGTCAAGAACACGAACTGGGACCCGAAGACCGACGCGGTCCGGCACCAGTACGTCGACGGCTATGACTTCTCCTTCACGATCGACCAGGGCAGCCAGACCAAGCGTCTGATCGCCGACCAGGGCGACGCGAAGAACGCCATCCAGTTCACGGACTCGGTCGACCCGACCATGATCAAGGACGTCGTCAGCGACGCGGCCGTGAACAAGCGCAGCATCAAGGGCTACCAGCCCTACGTCTGGCAGATGACCTTCAACTTGGACAAGATGAAGGACAAGAAGATCCGTGACGCCATCACGCACGCGATCCCCAGCCAGCGCATGATCGCCGCGGACGGCGGCAAGTACGGCGGCGAGCTGGCCGGCGGTCTGATGGCCCCCACCCTGCCGGGCTACGACCCGACCTACGACCCGTTCGGCAAGGCCAAGAAGCCCAACGGTGACAAGGTCAAGGCCAAGGCGCTGCTGGAGGAGGCCGGTTTCCAGAAGGGAACCAAGATCACCTACGCGCACTCCAACACCCCGCGCGGGCAGAAGCAGGCCGTGATCATCAAGTCGACCCTCACCGATCTGGGCTTCGACGTCCAGTCCAAGGAGATCGACCGCGCCACGTTCTACGAGCAGGTCGGCAAGCTGGACAACCCGTACGACCTGTACATGACCGGCTGGGGCCAGGACTGGCCGTCCCCGTCCACGGTCATCACCCCGACCTACGACGGTGACCTCGTCGCCGACGGCGCGTCGAACTACTCGCACATCAAGGACGAGCAGGTCACCAAGGGCATCGACGAGGCCCTGAAGCTCAAGCCCGAAGAGGCCGCGAAGAAGTGGGAGGAGATCCACCACCGCATCGTGGAGGAGATCAACCCCGCCGCCCCGGTCTACTACTCGAAGCAGATCCAGCTCTCGGGTTCGAATGTCGGCGGCGTGCGGTACAGCGTCGAGTCGAGCTACATCGACATCAACGACCTGTTCCTGAAGAAGCCGTAACACCGGTCCACAAGAATCCGGTTACCGGTTGATCCGTGGGGGCGCGCCAGGCGGAGCGCGCCCCCACGGCCCCACCTCTCCACCCCGCCGCCTTCGAAGAGAGCAGCCTTCCGCGATGCTTCAGTTCCTCATCCGCAGGTTGACCGGCGCCGTCGTGATCATGTTTTTGATCGGCGCGTTCACGTTCTTCCTGTTCTACACAATCCCCCAGGACTTCGCCCAACTCGCCTGCGGCAAGAACTGCACGCCGGAGAACATCGCGGTCATCCGCGAGAACCTCGGGCTCGACAAGCCCATCACAGCCCAGTTCTGGGACTTCATGGGCGGCATCGTCACCGGCCGCGACTTCGCCATCGGGCACTGCCCCGCGCCGTGTCTGGGAGTCTCCTTCGAATCCCAGGAGTTCGTCTGGGAGTCGATCATCGACCGCTTCCCGCTGACGCTCTCGCTGACCGTCGGTGGTCTGGTCATCTTCCTGGTCCTGGGCCTCGGGTCCGGACTGCTCGCCGCGTGGAAGCGCGGCACCTCGCTCGACAAGATCGTCAGCTCCGCCTCGATGGTGCTCAGCTCGTTCCAGATCTACTTCCTGGGGCCGATCGTTCTCGGAATCTTCGTGTACAGCACAGGCTGGCTGGAGAACCCCAAGTACGTTCCGTTCCTGGACGATCCGGCGGGCTGGGTGGTCGGCATGATCATCCCTTGGGCCGTGATGGCGACCATCTTCACCGCCCAGTACACCCGTATGGCGCGCTCCACCATGATCGAACAGCTCCAGGAGGAGCATGTCCGCACCGCGCGGGCCAAGGGCATGAGGCAGCGGTACGTATTCTTCAGGTACGCCTGGCGAGGCTCGCTCACCCCCATCGTGACCATTCTGGGCATGGACCTCAGCGGTCTGCTCGCGGGCGCCGTGGTCACCGAGTTCACCTTCGACCTGGCCGGCATCGGCCGCCTCGCGGTGGACTCGTCGCTCAGCAAGGACCTGCCGATGACCATGGGCGTGATGTTGTTCGGGGCCTTCTTCATCCTGATCCTGAACATCCTCGTGGACCTCGCCTACGCCTACATCGACCCGCGCGTGCGCCTCGCCTAGGAGAACGACCGTGACCACACTGACCAAGACCGAAGACACACCGGCCCCGACCGGGCCGGAGGCCTTCCTCTCGGTTCGCGACCTGCGGGTGCGGTTCTCCACCGAGGACGGCATCGTCAACGCGGTCGACGGCCTCTCCTTCGACGTCGAGCGCGGCAAGACGCTGGGCATCGTGGGCGAGTCGGGCTCCGGCAAGTCCGTGACCAACCTGACCATCCTCGGACTGCACAACCCGAAGACGGCCGCCGTCGACGGAAAGATCCGTCTGGACGGCAAGGAACTGGTCGGTGCCCCCGAGAAGGACCTGGAGAAGCTCCGCGGCAACAAGGTCGCGATGATCTTCCAGGACCCGCTGACGGCTCTCTCGCCGTACTACACGGTGGGCCGCCAGATCGCCGAGCCCTACATGAAGCACACCGGAGCCTCCAAGAAGGAGGCGAAGGCGCGCGCCATCGAGATGCTCGACAAGGTCGGCATCCCGCAGCCCGCGACCCGCTTCAACGACTACCCGCACCAGTTCTCCGGCGGTATGCGCCAGCGCGCGATGATCGCCATGGCGCTGATCTGCGACCCCGACCTGCTGATCGCCGACGAGCCGACCACCGCGCTCGACGTGACCGTGCAGGCCCAGATCCTCGATCTGCTCAAGGACCTCCAGCAGGAGTTCGGTTCGGCGATCATCTTCATCACCCACGACCTGGGCGTCATCGCCAACATGGCCGACGACCTGCTGGTGATGTACGCGGGACGGGCGGTGGAGCGCGGCAGTGTCCGCGAGGTGCTCCAGACCCCCAAGCACCCCTACACCTGGGGACTGCTCAGCTCCATGCCGCGCCTCGGGGGCGACCTCGACGAGCCGCTGGTGCCGATCCCGGGTTCCCCGCCGAGCCTGCTGAACCCGCCCTCCGGCTGCCCCTTCCACCCGCGCTGTACCTTCAAGGAGAAGGTGGCCGACGGACGGTGCTCGGGCGAGCGGCCCGCGCTGGCCGACGGGCGGGCCAGCGCCTGCCACCTCACGTCGGACCAGAAGCAGTCCATCTTCATTGATCAGATCAAGCCCCGGCTGGGTTAGGGAGACGCAGAGACATGAGTGAGAACGTCACTCTGCCCAAGCAGCAGGGTTCCAAGGAAGGGCCCGGTGAGCGGCGCGAGCCGCTGCTCACCGTCGAAGGGCTCCAGAAGCACTTCCCGATCTACGGGGGCTTTCCCTTCAAGCGCCAGGTCGGTGCCGTCAAGGCGGTCGACGGGGTGGACCTCCAGGTCTACCCCGGCGAGAGCCTCGGCCTCGTCGGCGAGTCCGGCTGTGGCAAGTCCACCACCGGGCGGCTGGTGACCCGGCTCCTGGAGCCGACCGGCGGCAAGATCACCTACGCCGGGCAGGACATCACCCACGCGAGCCGCAAGCAGCTGGCGCCGATCCGGTCCGAGATCCAGATGATCTTCCAGGACCCGTTCTCGTCGCTCAACCCGCGGCAGACCGTCGGCACCATCATCAAGAGCCCGATGGAGGTCAACGGCATCAACCCGGCCGGCGGCCGGGAGGCCCGGGTCCGGGAGCTGCTGGAGACCGTCGGTCTCAACCCGGAGCACTACAACCGCTTCCCGCACGAGTTCTCGGGCGGCCAGCGCCAGCGCATCGGTGTCGCCCGCGCCCTGGCGCTGGAGCCCAAGCTGATCGTCGCGGACGAGCCGGTCTCCGCCCTGGACGTCTCCATCCAGGCGCAGGTCGTCAATCTGCTCCAGAAGGTCCAGGACGAGCTGGGGATCGCCTTCCTCTTCATCGCCCACGACCTGGCGGTCGTCCGGCACTTCTCCGAGCGCGTGGCCGTGATGTACCTGGGCAAGGTGATGGAGGTCGCCGACCGCGACTCCCTCTACCAGCGCCCGCGCCACCCGTACACCCACGCCCTGCTCTCGGCGGTGCCCGAGGCCGATGTGGACGGCGGGAAGAAGGAGCGCATCCGGCTCTCCGGCGACGTCCCCTCGCCGATCATGCCGCCCTCCGGCTGCCCCTTCCGCACCCGCTGCTGGAAGGCCCAGGACAAGTGCGCGTCGGAGGCACCGCCGCTGGTGCGGCTCTCCGGCAACCGCGAGGGTCACCTCACCGCCTGCCACTTCCCCGAGGAGCCCACGATCGAGGCCCGCGGCAAGGACGTGGTCCTGGACCCGGCGCTGGCGGCGCTGGAGGAGAAGCACGGCGAGAGCTGAGCGGAACCGCTCCGGCCGAGCCGAGCCCCGGACACCCCGCGGTGTCCGGGGCTCTCCGCTGTCCGGCCCCGGCCGGCCCCCTCCGCCGGCTCCCTCCCCAGCCAGGCTCTCCCGCCGCCGGCCCCCTCCCCGCGCCGGTGGTTAATGCGTTGCGGCGCCCCGGCCCCGCCCCCGACAGTGATCCGATGGACGACCTCACCGTGCGGCCCGCCACCCCCGGGGACGCGCCCGCCATCTGCCGCCTGCTCAACGCCGTCGATCTGATCGAGACGGGCCGGGCGGAGACCGACCTGGTCTCCGTGAAGGCCGACCTCACCCACCCGGAGGCCGCTCTCGCCGACAACTCCTGGCTCGCCCACCGCGGCGGCGAGCTGGTCGGCTACGGACTGCTCTGGGACGACTCCGGTGCCGAGCGCATCGACATGGACCACTACATCCTCCCGGAGCACCAGGACGCGGGGGAGCGGCTGCTCGAACTGATGGAGGCCCAGGCGGTCCGGCGGGCCGGGGCCAACGGCGCCGCCCGCGCCGTCGTCCACCTCCATCTCCATGTGCGCCCCACCCTGGACACCTCCCTGCTCACCCGCCGGGGCTGGTCCACGGTCCGCCGCTACCACGTCCTCACCCGCCCGCTGGCCCCCGCCGACGACCCCGTCCCCGCCCTCCCGGAGGGTCTGACCCTGCGGGACTGCCGGGACGAGGCCGACCGCCGGCGCGCCCATGAGCTGCTCCAGGAGACCTTCGCCGACCACTTCGACCATCATCCGCGCGGCTACCGGCAGTGGCTCGACGACCTGGGCGAGCACATCGACTGGTCCCTGGTGTGGATCGCCTCCCGCACCGGCTCCGGCGACATCGGCGCGATGGTGACCACGAACCACCGCGAGGCCCACGGCTGGATCAACAGCCTGGGCGTCCGGAAGGAGGCCCGCGGCCGGGGCGTCGCCGGTCTGCTGCTCCGCCATGCCTTCGGGGTGTACGCGGGGCTGGGCCGCACCACCCTGGGGCTCGGCGTGGACACGGGCAACGAGACGGGCGCGCTGCGGCTGTACGAGGCGCACGGCATGGCGCTCGGCTACGCCGTCGACACCTGGGAGGTGACCCTGCCGGCCGGCTGAGCCCGTCTCCCGGGCGGCCGTCCCGGCGGGCTCCGGCCTCGTCCGTACGGCGGCGGCCGGCGTGCGGAATGCTCCCCCTCGGGGTGATATTCGGTCCTAGGGCCTTTCGCGTGGATCAGGGTGGATCAGTGAGCCCGGCCCGATCCGCGCGAAAGGCCCTGAGCGAGACTCAGGACTGGGAGGCACTCCATGCGCGGAGCCGGAGCCGGGCACGCCCCGTGGGCCGTCTGCGCGGTGGCCCTCGCCCTGCTGGCGACGGCCTGCGGAGGAGGCACCGCCGGGGGCGGCAGCGGCCCCGACGGAATCGTCAGCGCCTCCTGGGGCGACCCGCAGAACCCGCTGGAGCCCGCCAACACCAACGAGGTGCAGGGCGGCAAGGTCCTCGATCTGCTCTTCCGGGGGCTCAAGCGGTACGACCCGGGGACCGGCGAGGCCAAGGACATGCTGGCCGAGCGGATCGACACCTCCGACTCGGTCACCTTCACCGTCACGGTGAAGGACGGCTGGACCTTCAGCAACGGCGAGAAGATCACCGCCCGCTCCTTCGTCGACGCCTGGAACTACGGCGCCGACCTCAGGAACAACCAGCGCAACGCCTACTTCTTCGGCTACATCGAGGGGTACGCCGATGTGCACCCGGACACCGGCAGTCCGAAGGCCACCACCCTGTCGGGCCTCAAGGTCACCGGCGAGCGGACCTTCACCGTCAAGCTCAGCCAGAAGTTCTCCACCTGGCCCGACACCCTCGGCTACGCCGCCTTCGCCCCGCTGCCCCGGGCCTTCTTCGACGACCACGCCGGCTGGCTCGCCAAGCCCGTCGGCAACGGCCCGTACACCGTCGACGCCTATGTCCGGGGCTCCCAGATGTCCCTGCGGAGATGGGACGGCTACCCGGGCGCCGACCGGGCCCGCAACGGCGGGGTCGACCTGATCGTCTACACCGACAACAACACCGCCTACACCAATCTCCTCGCGGGCAATCTCGACCTGGTGGACGATGTCCCGGCCGCCCAGCTCAAGAATGTGAAGTCCGACCTCGGCGACCGCTATCTGAACACCCCGGCCGGCATCATCCAGACCCTCGCCTTCCCCTACTACGACAAGGCGTGGAACACGGCGGACGGCGCCAGGCTCCGCACCGGCCTCTCCCGGGCGATCAACCGCCGGCAGATCACCGACACGATCTTCCAGCGGACCCGTACCCCCGCCAAGGACTGGACCTCACCGGTGCTCGGCGTCGACGGCGGCTTCAAGGACACCCTCTGCGGGGACTCCTGTGTCTACGACGCCGCCGCGGCCAGACGGCTGGTCGACGAGGCCGGCGGCATCCCCGGCGGCCAGATGAAGATCACGTACAACGCCGACACCGGCTCCCACAAGGACTGGGTGGACGCCGTCTGCAACAGCATCAACAACGCCCTGGGCAAGGACCGCGCCTGTGTCGGCAACCCGGTCGGCACCTTCGCGGACTTCCGCGGCCAGATCACCGAATCCGCGATGCCCGGCCCCTTCCGGGCCGGCTGGCAGATGGACTACCCCCTGATCCAGAACTTCCTCCAGCCGCTCTACTACACCAACGCCTCCTCCAACGACGGCAAGTGGAGCAACGCGGAGTTCGACCGCCTCGTCGACCAGGCCAACGCCGAGAGCGACACCGCCAGAGCCGTGGAGATCTTCCAGCGGGCCGAGGAGGTGGTGCGCGACGAGATGGCGGCGATTCCGCTCTGGTACCAGAACGGCAGCGCGGGCTACTCGGCCCGGATCTCCAACGTGACCCTGAACCCCTTCAGCGTCCCGGTCTACAACGAGATCACGGTGGCCTGACCGGCCCCGGGACCCACCGCCCCAGCACCCGGGCCAGAGGGCGCAGCCGACCGACCACCGCCGACCGACGACCCCGGGAGACCCTCATGGGACGCTATGTCATCCGGCGTCTGCTCCAGATGATCCCCGTCTTCTTCGGCGCCACCCTGCTGATCTTCCTCATGGTCAATGTGATGGGCGACCCCATCCAGGGGCTCTGCGGCCAGCGGGCCTGCGACCCCGCCACCGCCGCCCAGCTCCGCAAGGAGTTCGGCCTCGACAAGCCGGTCTGGCAGCAATACCTCACCTATATGGGCAATGTCTTCACCGGGGACTTCGGCACCGCCTTCAACGGCCAGCCCGTCGCCGAGCTGATGGCCGACGCCTTCCCGGTCACCGCCCGGCTCACCCTGGTCGCGATCTTCTTCGAGATCGTCATCGGCATCACCCTGGGAGTCGTCACCGGGCTGCGGCGCGGCCGGCCCGTCGACACCTCCGTACTGCTGCTGACCCTGGTCGTCATCTCCATCCCCACCTTTGTCACCGGCCTGCTGCTCCAGCTCCTGCTGGGCGTCGAGTGGGGCATCATCAAACCCGCCGTCTCCCCGGGCGCCCCCCTCGACGAACTGATCGTCCCCGGCCTGGTCCTCGCCTCCGTCTCCCTGGCCTATGTCACCCGGCTGACCCGGACCTCCATCGCCGAGAACGCCCGCTCCGACTATGTCCGCACCGCCCGGGCCAAGGGGCTGCCCCGCCGCCGGGTCATCACCCGCCATCTGCTGCGCAACTCCCTGATCCCGGTCGTCACCTTCATCGGCACCGACATCGGGGCGCTGATGGGCGGCGCGATCGTCACCGAGCGGATCTTCAACATCCACGGCGTCGGCTACCAGCTCTACCAGGGCATCCTGCGCCAGAGCACCCAGACCGTCGTCGGCTTCGTCACCGTGCTGGTGCTGGTGTTCCTGCTGGCGAATCTGCTCGTCGACCTGCTGTACGCCGTACTCGACCCGAGGATTCGCTATGCCTGAGCCGCCCTTCGACGACCAGGGAGCCATCGCGCCGACCGGTGCGGGCGGCGCCATGGACCTCGCCGCCAGCGAGGGCGAGTCCCTGGAGCGCCTCCCCGGCGGCCCCCTCGGCACCGGCCCCACCGAGAAACCCCGCAGCCTCTGGTCCGACGCCTGGCGCGATCTGCGCCGCAACCCCGTCTTCCTCGTCTCCGGGCTGATCATCCTCTTTCTCGTGGTCATCTCGCTCTGGCCCTCGCTGATCGCCTCCGGCAACCCCCTCCAGTGCGATCTGGCCAAGGCCCAGGAGGGCTCCCAGCCCGGCCATCCCTTCGGCTTCAACGGCCAGGGCTGCGATGTCTACACCCGTACCGTCTACGGCGCGCGCACCTCGGTCACCGTCGGCGTCTGCGCCACCCTCGGGGTCGCGCTCCTCGGCTCCGCGCTCGGCGGGCTCGCCGGGTTCTACGGCGGGGTGTGGGACGCGATCCTCTCCCGGCTCACCGATGTGTTCTTCGGCATCCCCGTCATCCTCGGCGGACTCGTGCTGCTCTCCGTGGTCAAGTCCAACACCGTCTGGCCCGTCATCGGCTTCATGGTGCTGCTGGGCTGGCCGCAGATCTCCCGGATCGCCCGGGGCTCGGTGATCACCACCCGGCACAACGACTACGTCCAGGCCGCCCGTGCGCTGGGCGCCTCCAACTCCCGGATGCTGCTGCGCCACATCGCCCCCAACGCCGTCGCCCCCGTGATCGTCGTCGCGACCATCGCCCTCGGCACCTTCATCTCCCTGGAGGCGACGCTCTCCTACCTCGGTGTGGGGCTCCGGCCGCCCACGGTCTCCTGGGGCATCGACATCTCCTCCGCCTCCCCCTACATCCGCAACGCCCCGCACATGCTGCTCTGGCCGGCCGGCGCCCTGGCGGTCACGGTGCTCGCGTTCATCATGCTCGGCGACGCGGTGCGCGACGCCCTCGACCCCAAGCTGCGCTGAGGAGCCCGTGATGCTGCTCGAAGTACGCGATCTGCACGTCGAGTTCCGTACGAGGGACGGGGTCTCCCGGGCCGTCAACGGGGTCGGCTACACCGTCGAGGAGGGCCGCACCCTCGCCGTGCTCGGCGAATCCGGCTCCGGGAAATCCGTCACCGCCCAGGCCGTCATGGGCATCCTCGACACGCCCCCGGGCCGGATCACCGGCGGCCAGATCCTCTTCCAGGGCCAGGACCTGCTGAAACTCAAGGAGGACGAGCGCCGGAAGGTGCGCGGCGCCCGGATGGCGATGATCTTCCAGGACGCCCTCTCCTCCCTCAACCCGGTGCTCAGCGTCGGCGACCAGCTCGGCGAGATGTTCATCGTCCACCGGGGTCTGAAGCGCAAGGAGGCGCGCGCCCGCGCCGTCGACCTGATGGAGCGGGTCGGCATCCCCGGCGCCGGGGAGCGCGTGCGGCAGTACCCGCACCAGTTCTCCGGCGGTATGCGCCAGCGGATCATGATCGCCATGGCGCTCGCCCTGGAACCCGCCCTGATCATCGCGGACGAGCCCACCACCGCCCTCGATGTCACCGTCCAGGCCCAGGTCATGGAGCTGCTCGCCGATCTTCAGCGCGAGCTGAACATGGGGCTGATCCTGATCACCCACGACCTCGGGGTCGTCGCCGACGTGGCCGACCGGATCGCGGTGATGTACGCGGGCCGGATCGTGGAGACCGCCCCCGTCCACGACATCTACCGGGCCCCCGCCCACCCCTACACCCGGGGCCTGCTGGAGTCGATCCCGCGTCTGGACCAGAAGGGCCGCGAGCTGTACGCGATCAAGGGCCTGCCGCCCAATCTGATGAAGATCCCGCCCGGCTGCGCCTTCCACCCCCGCTGCCCGCTCGCCCAGGACATCTGCCGGACCGACGAGCCCCCGCTGTACGAGGTGTCCGCCGAGCGCCGCAGCGCCTGCCACTTCTGGCGGCAGACCCTGAACGAGGGGACTCCCGATGACTGAGGCGCGTGAGGCGGGTGAGACGGACAGGACGGGTGAGGCGATCCTCGACGTGCGCGGGCTGGCCAAGCACTATCCGCTGACCCGGGGCATCCTCTTCAAGAAGCAGATCGGCGCGGTCCGGGCCGTCGACGGCGTCGACCTCGATCTGCTGACCGGCGAGACGCTCGGCATCGTGGGGGAGTCCGGCTGCGGGAAGTCCACCCTCGCCAAGATGCTCGTCCATCTGGAACGCCCCACCGCCGGAGTGATCCGCTACAAGGGCGAGGACATCACCCGTCTCTCCGGCCGCGCGCTCAAGGCCGTCCGCCGCAACATCCAGATGGTGTTCCAGGACCCGTACACCTCGCTCAACCCCCGGATGACGGTCGGCGACATCATCGGTGAGCCCTACGACATCCACCCCGAGGTCGCCCCCAAGGGCGACCGCCGGCGCAGGGTGCGGGAGCTGCTCGATGTCGTCGGGCTCAACCCCGAGTACATCAACCGCTATCCGCACCAGTTCAGCGGAGGCCAGCGTCAGCGCATCGGCATCGCCCGGGGCCTGGCGCTCCGGCCGGAGATCATCGTCGCCGACGAACCGGTCTCCGCGCTCGATGTCTCGGTCCAGGCGCAGGTCATCAATCTGCTCGCCGCGCTCCAGCGGGAATTCCGCCTCACCCTGGTCTTCATCTCCCACGATCTGTCGATCGTGCGCCATATCTCCGACCGTGTCGGCGTGATGTACCTGGGCCGGGTGGTGGAGCTGGGCCGGGACGAGGAGATCTACGACCACCCCACCCACCCCTACACCCAGGCGCTGCTGTCCGCGGTGCCCGTCCCCGACCCGCTCGCGCGGGAGCACCGCGAGCGCATTCTGCTCGGCGGCGACGTCCCCTCGCCCGCGCACATCCCCTCCGGCTGCCGCTTCCGCACCCGCTGCTGGAAGGCGCGGGAGCGGTGCGCCCTGGAGGTCCCGCTGCTCGCGGTCCCGGCCGAGTTCAGACTCGCCGAGGGCCCGGCGAAGCATCCCTCCGCCTGCCACTTCGCCGAGGAGAAACAGGTGGTGCCACCCGGCGGATGATCCCCGGCCGACCGGTGGAACACCCTTTTACCTGCGGGTAATCCACCCGAAGCCACGGTGATACACGGCCCCGGCAGGCTGCGCTCTGTACGGCCGTGCGGGTGCCGTGGACCGTCCGGGGGTTCGCCATGTGGCCCCCGGGCGGTCACCCGTCCTCTTGTTCACCCGTACGGGCGGATGCACGATCGCAGCGTGACACTTACGAGGGGCTCCAGGATCACCACCGCGGTCCTCTGCGGCACGCTCGCGCTGATCACGGCGGGCTGGATCGCCCGCGATCTCACCAAAGCCGGCTCCCCGGACGAACTGTGGCATCTGTGGACCGCCGACGCCCAGCCGCTGCCGCCCGCGACCTCGCTCGAACATCCGCTGCTCCTCGCGGTGTACGTCGTCCTGCTCGCCGCCGCCCTCCGTCCGGGGCTCACCCCCGGCGCCCCGGCGGCGGCCGGGGTGATCACCCTCGCGCTCTGGCTCCCCGGGCTCTGGGTGCTCGGCTCCGGACGGCCGGGGCTGCGCGCCACGGACGAGCTGCGCACCCTCGCGCTGTACGCCACCTTCGCGGCGCTGGCCCTCGGGGTCGGCCTGCTGACCACCGCGGTGGTGGGCCCCCGCACCCGCCCGCGCGGCCCGGCGCGGGGGGTGCCCGTCGCCGCGTCGGCGCTGCTCGGCGGGGCGGCGGGGGTGCTGGCGGGGTGGGAGATCCGTACGGCGGCGCTCTCCCCGGAGCCGTACGCCGACCGCTTCACCGGCGGTGTGCCCGCGCTGCCGCCGCTGCTCGCGATCCCGCCGGGGTGGCTGACCTCGGTCACCGTCCTGCTCGCGGGGGTCGCGGCCCTCGCCGCGCTCCGGCCGGCGGCCCTGGTGGCGGGGGTGTTCGTGCTGGGCGCGGGGTTACGGGGAGTGGACATCGCCCTCCACAACGGTCTGCTGGGGCGGCTGGGCGAACTCCCGCTGGCGGACCGGCTGCTGGTGGTCTCCTGGTGTCTGGAGGCGGTGGCGGGCGCCGTCGCCCTGCTGCTGCTGGCGGCCCCGCGCCGCCCGCCGGAGCCACCGCCCCGCGCGGCCCCGGCGGGTCCGCCGCCGCCGTCCTCACGCCCCCCGGGCTGGTGAGACGCTCCCGCCGACGGGGCCCGCCGGCACCGCCCCGGCACGGCGCGGTCCTCCGCCGGTCCGGCGCGGGCCTCCGGCGTCTGCTCCCCGCCCATCCGCATGCAGGGAAAAGAATCGGCC
Organism: Streptomyces sp. NPDC001985; assembly: GCF_040296845.1. Lineage (NCBI taxonomy): Bacteria > Bacillati > Actinomycetota > Actinomycetes > Kitasatosporales > Streptomycetaceae > Streptomyces > Streptomyces sp. NPDC001985. The sequence goes on along the minus strand of NZ_JBEOYB010000054.1, from coordinate 4,758 downwards.
AGCATCCGCAGTGCGCGGACCCGGGGGCGGCAGAGGAGCGAGAGACCGTCCCGACACCCCTCTCCCGGTCGGGCGGGCCGATCCGGGCGCTCAGTGATGCTCCGTCCATCCCCTTTCATCACCAGAGATCCCTGGTGTGCACATCGCCGGGCAGCGATCGGGCGCGCAGCTCCGCCCTCCTCGGCCGTGCTCCGCACCGGCCTCCCGGATGTCCGGCCGGAGACCTCGGGGAAAAGAAACCGGCCAACTCAAGAGAACGGTGCCCGGATGCGGGGCGCCCGGAGTGCGGTGCGGGGGGTCTTGCGCACCGACAGGGAAAGGAGTGCTCTGTCCTGAGAGTCGTATGACCGCCCCCGAGAGCTGTGCGCCCCCATGTGCTGCTGTGCACCGATCAATGCGTTCGCACGGATAGTTATGATCCGTAGCGCAAGGTGGGTAGGAACCCTCCGGCACATGCAAGCTGCCCGTCCCGACCGAATATCTGTGGAGGTGAACCGCCGTGGCACTCTCCATTTCGGCGGTGCTGCTGCTGGCGATCATCGTCTTCCTGCTGATCCGGAAGTCCGGGCTCAAGGGAGGGCATGCCGCGGTCTGCATGTTGCTCGGTTTCTATCTCGCGAGCTCCAACCTCGCCCCGACGATCACCGATCTGACCTCGAATGTGGCGGGGATGATCGGGGACTTCAAGTTCTGAGTGCGCCCCCGGCGCGCCCGGGGCGTGCACTCCGGCGCAGCCCCGGGGGACGGGTTCGCCGGGCCGGATGATCAGGGGCTGCCCGCTCCTGCCCGTACGGCACGGCGGCGCCTCGTAGGCTGTGCCGTATGAAGGATCTCCCCGCCCGCCGGCTGCTCCTGGTGCACGCGCACCCGGACGACGAGTCGATCAACAACGGCGCGACGATGGCTCTGTACGCCGCCGCCGGCGCCCAGGTCACCCTCGTGACCTGCACTCTCGGTGAAGAGGGCGAGGTCATCCCCGCCGGTCTCGCCCATCTCGCGCCGGACCGCGAGGACCGGCTCGGCCCCCACCGCGTGGGCGAACTGGCCGCCGCGATGAAGGAGCTGGGGGTCACCGATCACCGCTTCCTCGGCGGCCCCGGGCGCTTCCGGGACTCCGGGATGATGGGCGTCGAGCAGAACCACCGCGCGAACGCGTTCTGGCGGACCCCGGTCGACGAGGCCGCCGGGTATCTCGTCGAGACGATCCGCGAGCTGCGCCCCCAGGTGCTGGTGACCTACGACCCCGACGGCGGATACGGGCACCCCGACCACATCCAGGCCCACCGGGTCGCCCTGCGCGCCGCCGATCTGGCGGCCGAGCCCGCCTACCGCAGGGACCTCGGCGACCCGCACACCATCACCAAGATCTACTGGAACCGGGTCGCGCGCTCGGTGGCCGAGGCGGAGTTCGCCCGGCTGCGCGCCGAGGCGCCCGGAGCGGTCGCCGCGGTCGGCGATGTGCCGGGGGTGGTCGACGACGCGCGGATCACCACCGAGATCGACGGCTCCGCCCAGGTGGGGCGCAAGGCGGCGGCGATGCGCGCCCACGCCACCCAAGTCATCGTGGACGGGAACCGCTTCGAGCTCTCCAACCACCTGTTCCAGCCGCTTTTCGCCACAGAATGGTACGAATTGGCCCGGGGTGAGTCGGGGGCGCGCGCCGGTGAGCGGGAGCGCGATCTCTTCGCGGGGGTGGCCGAATGAGCGGGCGCAGCGCCCCCGGCGCTCAGCGGCCCGTGTCACTGCGGCTCGGCAGGGCCGCCGCGTACACGGGTCTCGCCCTCCTCGGCGCCGTGGTCGGAACGGCCGGTTCCCTGGTCCAAGGGGCCTGGTTCCCCGGCGGTTTGCTGCTCTCCCTGCTGGCCGCCGCGGGCCTGTTCCACGGCTCCGGGAAGCTGACGGGCACCCCGTTCGGGGTGGTGGCGTCCGGAGTGGGCTGGCTGGGCGCGGTTCTGCTGCTGAGCATGGGGCGACCGGAGGGCGATGGGGTCTTCTCCGCCGGAATCGGACCGGTTGTGTTCATTATCGGCGGTATGGCCATCGCTGTGATGTGTGCCACGATGACGCGCCCGGCGCAACCGGGCGGCGGCACCGCCCGACTTGACGAGAAGGGGGCGCGCGGGACCCCCGGCAAGCGGTAGTTCCGGTGTCCCCCTAGGGTGGGTCGCCACGGAGAGCGCGACATCCCCGACCCGGCCATGCCCGTACGGCCGGAGAGCAGGGCGCTCTGCGGAGTCAGACGGTGAGTGTCCGTGGCGGCCAGTATGGTGGTGCGCGCCGCCGAGCCGCCCACAGCAGTAGCTATCCAGTAAGAAACGGGCGGCGAAGCCAACCGGGAGAACCTGCTTTGAGTCGTGAAACTGACAGTTCGTCCTCCGGGCCCCAGGGGCGCGGTGGAGCCGCGTACCCCTCGGGGACACCGCCGTACGGATCGCGCCAGTATCCGTCCCAGCATCCTGCGCAGGACGCTCCTGACGGTGCGGGCGCCGGTGGGGCCGACGGCTCCGCCGAGCCGGGGGCGGACGGCGCCAGGACCAAGTCCGAGCCCAAGACCGAGACGACGCTGACGACCCGCATCCGGATCAACATCCCCGGGTCGCGGCCGATTCCGCCTGTCGTGATGCGCAAGCCGATGGGCGACGCCGAGGCCGGCGCGAGCGCCCCGGTGGAGCCGGGAGCGCCGGGAGCGCCGAGGGCCTCCGCCGAGCGGGACCCGGAGCGCACGGCGGCGATGCCGGTGATCGGCGGACCCCGGGCGCCGTCCGTGCCCGCGCCCGCCAGGGAGCCCCAGACGCCGCCGCCCGCCGAGAAGCCCTCGGGGAACGACTGGTTCGCACCGCGCAGAGGGACGAACGGGGCGGGCATCCCCTCCCCGGCCGCCGGTTCCGCTTCCGGTGCCGCAGCGGGTTCCGGTCCCGGTTCCGGTTCGGTGCCGGCCCCCGGGACCGACGGTGCGGGGATTCCGTCCCCCGCCGGGTCCCCGGACGCCTCGCAGGGCCGGGGTCTGCCGGGCGCGCCCGGGGGCACGGCTCCCGCGCCCCGGGAGCCCGACCCGCTGACGGCCCCGCTGGACCAGGTCGAGGGAGCCCAGGGCGCCGCGTCCGGCCCTCAGGGCACCCCCCCGGGCCAGACGTACTTCGCCGACGCGGCGAACCGGCCCGCCCCGGCCGCGCCCCGGCCGCGCAGCGCACTGCGCGACCTCGCGGCGGGTGCCGCCGCCACATCCTCCGGCGGAGCCACCGGCTTCGCCCCCGGCGGGGGTTCCGCTCCGGCGGGTCCCGCCGAACCGACCGGGGCCACCTCCGGGCCGGCGCGGGGCACCATGCCGGTGCGCGGCCGCCCGGCCGGGGACACCCCCGGCACCCCCGCGGCCCCCGGCGCGCCCCGGCTGTCCGACGACACCGCCGTGCTGACCCCGCAGAAGCTCGTCCCCGAACCGGCGAACCCCGCCGGGCCCGGCGGGCAGGTCTCCGGGGACACCCTCACCAGCGGCATCCCCGTGGTCCCGGCCGCCCGGACGCCGAAGGCCGGCGGCGACTTCGCCGCGCCGGGAGCCCCCGGCACACCCGGCGGCCCCGGGGCGACGGGCCCCGGCGGCACGCCCACCCCGGCCGCCGCGCCCGCCCCCGCTCCCCGTCCCGCGCCGCCCGCCGCCAAGAAGAAGGGCCGCTCCAAGCTGGTCCTCCTCGGCGCGGCCGTGGTCGGGCTGGCCGGGATCACCTACGGCGCGGGACTGCTGCTCAACCACTCCGAGGTCCCCAAGAGCACCACGGTCCTCGGCGTGGACATCGGCGGCGGCACCAAGGAGCAGGCGGTCGTCAAGCTGGAGCAGGCCCTCGGCAAGCGCGCGGCCACCCCGCTCCAGCTCACGGTCGGCGACAAGAAGGAGCAGCTGGCCCCGGACAAGGCCGGGCTCGTCCTGGACACCCAGGCGACCGTGCGGAAGGCCGCGGGCAGCGACTACAACCCGGTCTCCGTGATCGGCTCCCTCTTCGGAGACGCGCGGGTCGTCGAGCCGGAGATCCCGGTGGACGAGGAGAAGCTGAGCGTCGCGCTCAGCGATCTCGCGGGCGAGTCGGGCTCGGTGGTCGAGGGCACGATCACGTTCGAGCCGGGCAAGGTGATTCCGGTCCCCGGCAAGGCGGGCCAGACCCTGGATGTCGCGCGCTCGATGATCTCCGTCAAGGACGCGTTCCGGGCCCAGGTGGCGACGGGCCGGCCGAACGCGGTGACGCTGCCGGTGGCCAAGCGTGAGCCGGCCGTCGGCCAGGCCGAGGTCGAGCGGGCGATGAAGGAGTTCGCCGAGCCGGCGATGTCCGGTCTGATCACGATCAAGGCGGGCGGCCGGGGGATCGACTTCGGTCCGGCGATCTCGCTCCCGAGAATTCTCTCCATGAAGCCGGTGGACGGGAAGCTGGTCGAGGTCTACGACAAGAAGGCGATCGAGGAGCTGCTGGGCGGGACGTTCGAGGGGGTGCTGATCACCAAGGGGGACGGGAAGCAGCATCAGCTGAACGCGGATGATGTGGCGCAGGCGATGGGGCCGGCGCTGCGGGGGAAGACTCCGCAGGAGCGCACGGTGGAGATTCCTCTGGGCGGGTGAGTCTCCCGGCCCCCCTCCGAGAGCCCGCCGCCTCCCCCTCCCGGCCCCTGCGCCACGGGTGCCCGCACAGTGCGGGCCCCGGGGGGGGGGGGGGGCCCCCGCCCCCCCCCCCCAAGAAGGCGCGGGGGGGGGGGGTGGGGGGCGAGGCCCCCGCG
>NZ_JBEOYB010000053.1:0-59999 GCF_040296845.1 Streptomyces sp. NPDC001985 | reverse complement strand
TGTTTTTAAGAGTGGTGATCTTCCGAGGAGCGTCGGCGACCGACGACAACGCGGCGAGGCGCGGTGCCGGGGCTCGCGAGCCCGGCACGATCCGAAAGAGACGACCTAGGAGGCGCCGAGGTGGTCCGCCGTACGCACCGCCAGCGAGGCCGCGAGCGTCACCCCGGGGTGCGCGGCCAGTGCGATGACGCCCGGAGCGCTGGTCAGTGGTGCGCACAGCACGTGATCGCCCGCCGGAATCGGGCGGAACCCGATGGCCAGGTCTCCCAGCACGGGCTCGCCCGGCAGTCCGAACGACTCGCGCACGGCGCTCAGCGACGCCCGTGCCCGTGCCCGTGTCGCCGCCTCCGTCTCGCCCGCGACCACGTCCTCGGCGCCGACGAAGCCGTGCCGGGCGGATGGCCGGATCTCGAAGTCCGGTGTGGACACCACCCGGTCGAGCCGTAGTCCCGGCGCGGAGAACGTGAAGCGCGCGGCCGGGACGCCGGGCACGTCGATGTGCTCGCCGAGCTGCCCGGCCAGCGCGGGCAGATCCGTCCCGCAGGCGAGCACGACCCGGTCGGCGGTGAGTGCCACGTCGGCGCCCAGCAGTTCCCAGCCACCCGCCCGGCGCGGACGGACGCGGTCCACCCGGGCGGCGACCAGGGTGGCCCCGCCGGCCCGCGCGCGGGCGAGGAGCGCGTGGCGCAGCTCGTCCGGCTCGACCATGCCCTCGTCGCTCGCGTACGCGGCGACGGGCGGCGGCACCCGCAGACCGGGAAGGAGCCGCCGCAGCGCCCCCGCGTCGACGGTCGCGACACCGGGCCCCGACCGCTCGCCGAACCGGGCCGTCGCGTCCGGAGTCGATGCCCAGCTCACAGCGCCGTTCCAGGTGATGACTCCGCGCAGCGGCGGCGCGGCCGTGATGTTGCGCAGCGCGCCGAGCGAGCGGGCGAGCCCGCTCCTGTCGCGTGCTCCCGACGGCGGCTCCGCCGCCGAACCGTGCGCGTTGAGCCAGCCGAACGCCAGATCCGTCACCGGCGGCCGTGACTCCTCCGCCGTACAGACCACGACGGACAGGCCGCGCCGCACCAGTTCGTCCGCCACCGCCGCTCCCAGCACACCCGAACCGACCACGGCGACACGCATCACGCTCTCCCGTACCACTTGACCACCTCTGTTGCCCACCTCTGTTTGTGCGTCGACTGTTGCGCGTCGACGGTTGCGATCCTCCGGCGCCCCCGCGCACGGGCGCTTCGACCACGCACCGGGAGCGCGGAGGCCGTCCGCGTGCGGCAGGGGCACGCGGCCCCGGCCTCAGGCCGTCCCGCCGTCCCTGCGGCCTCCGTGCCGCGCGGGCGGACGGAGCCACCCGGGGCGGCAAGGCCCTCAGTCCGGCCTCAGGAGGGCGCGTGTGGCGGCCCGCAGCCACGTCGCCGCCTCCTCCACCGGCATGCGGTCCGCCCCGACTTCACCGCCTGCCGCGTGGCCGAGGGCGGTGACCGCGGCCACCAGCCATGTGGCCGGCGGCGCGGGGTCGAACTCGCCTGACGCCTGGCCCTTCTCGATCAGCCGGGTGAGCCGGGCCGTGACGGGCTCGTGCCGGGCCAGATCGGCCTCGGTGTCGGCGCGGGCGGTCCCGAGCTGGAGGAGGACCGGGTTGCGTTCGAACAGCCGCCAGCCGATCTCCTGCAACCGCAGCAGGGCGTCCAGGGCGGAGTCCCCCTTCTCCTCCGCCTCGTCCATCGCGGCCATGGCGTGGTCCGTGATCCGGTCGGCGACGGCTCCGATCAGCGTCTCGCGGGAGCCGAAGTGGGCGTAGACGGTCTGACGGGTGACGCCGGCCGCTGCGGCGATGGCGGCCATGCCGGCGTCGGGCCGCTCGGCCAGCAGCCGGACGGCGGCGTCCAGCACCGCGGCCCTGCTGCGCTCGGCGTCGGCGCGGCGGCGGGGCCGACCCCGAGAGGAGTCGCCGGGGGTCTCGGAAGCAGTCAAATCTTACACCCTTGTCAGAGATGGATGATCATTATATCTTACGGATGTGTAAGAGATCGCTGCGGGGGCTTCCCTCCCGCACGCACGTCAGGAGCATGGTGAATCCTCTCCGCGCACAACCTCCCGGGCAGTTCATCGCCGACTTCCTCACGAACTTCACCAACGCCGTGGTCCACGGCTCGGAAGATCCCTCCGATCTGATGTCCAGGTACTACACCCGCGATGTCGTCCAAGTCGCCGACGGCGTACGGCTCGACTGGGACCGGCTCGTCGCCCACCTCCGTCCGGTGCGCAGGAATCTGCGCGCGTTCCGGTTCGATGTGCACGAGGCGTTCCTGGACGGCGACCGGATCGCGGCCCGCTTCACGATTCACGCCCGGATGCGCAAGGGCGAACCGATGGCCACACGCGTCCACATGTTCGCCGAGTTCACCCGCGACGGCCGGTTGCGACGGGCCGAGCAGCTCACCCGGTCCGTCGCCCCCACCGCGCCCGGGGCGGACGGGTGATGCGCGCGCGCGTCCGGTGGGTCCTGGGCCTCGCCCTGCTGTCCACCGGCGCCCTGGCCGGAGCGTTCGGCTACGGAGCGGCCAACCTCGTCCCCACCTTTCAGGCCGTACCGCTCGACATGAGGCTGTCCTTCCACGCTCAGCTGATGCGGATGAACGGCATCACCATGCAGGCCGCCATGGGCGTCTCGACGCTCAGCGCCCTCGCGCTCGCCGCGATGACACGTGGTGACCCGCGGTGGCTGGCCGCGGGAGCCGGGCTCCTCGCCCTGGCGTCCTTTCTGATCACGCGTCTCGGCAATGTCCCCATCAACGGCCGCGTCAAGGAGTGGGCGGCCGGCTCGGCGCCCGCCGGTCACGCCGAGGTCCTGGCTCGCTGGGAGGCGTTCAACCACGCGCGCACGGGCGCCGCGTTCGCGGCCTTCACGCTGCTGATCCTGCTCGCCCTGCGAGGTGGTGACACCGGCCGCCCCTCCCGGTGAGCCACGGGCCACGGGCCCGCGTCACGGCCGCGCCCCGGTGGTGGTCCCGGGGCACGGCGGCCGGCCTCCCGGGCGACTGTTCCGGAATCAATAAATCCAACCGAATATCTGTACGAACTATTGAATGGCCGGAAAAACCTGTTTCACCACCCCCTATACGGGTTTCCGGTGGAGGAGTCCGCCGCCCGTGCCATGATTCCGCCCGGCCTCACCACCACCTCGACGCCCGGGGAGATCATGGCCCTCTCGCTCCAGGAACTGCTCAGCCTCTTTCCCGGCTCCGACGACGACTTCGGCATCCCCTTCGAGCGGCTCAGAGACCTGGGAGGGGTGCCCGAACTGCTCGCGACCTGGCTCCAGTCGTCGGATCTGACCGTCAGGGGTTCCGTCCCGGACCGGGGGACCCTGACCGTCGAAGGGAACCTGTCCTTCACCCTGGTCGACGGAGCCTGCCCCGTGGTCGTGTCCTTCACCGCGGACGCCGCGCAGACGGTCACCGGGGTCAGCCTCGACTTCACCCTCCCGTCGTCGGACGACGCGGAGACAGCCGGTGCCGCCGGCGAGAACGGCGAGAACGGCGGGAGCGAAGAGGAGGACGAGGAGGACGAGGAGGACCCCGGTCTCGCGCCGCATCTCGTCCTCACCGCCGGCCTCCAGCTCTCCGCCGCGCTGTCCCTGCCCTTCGCCGGCGGGGAGAAGGAGATGGTCTTCACCGCCGGCTACGAGGGCGGCACCCTCACCGGCGACTGGTCCTCCGACGAGGGCCTGTCCTGGGACGACATCGCCGGCGCCCTCGGCACCGCCCCCGCCGAACTCCCGCCCGCGCTGGTGCCCTCGCTCCACCGGGTGGCCTTCGTCTACGAGAAGCGCAGGCGCGCCGTCGTCCTGAGCGCGCGCACCGAGTACGTCCAACTGGCCTGGGCCTCCCTGCCCCGGAGGCGCTCCGCCATCGGCACCGGACGCCGGCTGCGGGCCGTCCTGCTCCAGGGCGTCCACGAGGCGGGTCTCGCCGACCTCCCCACCATCGGCGAGCACATCCCGCTGGAGGACGATCTCGTCCTCGCCGGGCTCCAGGCGTTCCACCTCTCCGCCCCCATGAGGGCCCGCGCGGTGAAGGCCGTCAACGAGCTCATGGCCGACGCGGGCGTCGGACTCGGACTGCCCTCCCGCGATCTGACCGCCGGAGCCTCCGTCGCCATCACCGGCGGTATCGCCCTCACCGCCAGGAACTACGCCCTCGTCCATCCCTTGCGCCGCAGAAAGCCCGGCACCGGCCCGGGACCCGGACCGGTCCCGCCGCCCTTCGCGCCCGTACCCGCCGCTCCGCCGGTGCTCCCGGCCGTCGCCGGGGACGACGACACCCCCGAGCCGGCCAAGGCGTCCCTCCCCGTCGACGCCGTCCTCGGCCCCCTGCGGATCGCCGAGATCTCCCTCGGTTACGACGAGGGCACCGTCCGCGTCACCATCGACGCGACCCTCGACGCCGGAGGGGTGGAACTCAGCGCCTCCGGGCTCGGTTTCACCGTCCGCGTCGACGCGGGCGACGGCGACTGGGAGTTCACCCCCGTCCTCAGCGGTCTCGGGCTCGCCTACGACCGGCCCCCCGTCAGAATCGCCGGCGCCTTCCTCGCCAAGCGGTCCGAGCCGCCCTACGAGCAGCTCTTCGCGGGCATGGCGGTGATCGAGGCCAAGGTCGTCAGCGTCAAGGTCCTCGGCGCCTACGCCCGTGCCGAGGGAGGATTCCCCTCGCTCTTCCTCTACGGGGTCCTCGGCGGGCGCTCCGGCCTCGGGCCGCCCCCGTTCCAGGTGCGCGGCATCGCCGCGGGCTTCGGCTACAACAGCTCCGTACGGGTGCCCGCCCCCGCCGACACCCCGTACTTCCCCCTCGTCGCCGAACTCGCCCACGGCGGGGAGGCCCGGCCCCCGCTGGAGGTCCTGGACTCCCTGCTCGACGGCACCGGCGGCAGGGCCGCCTGGATCACCCCCGAACCCGGGCGGATCTGGTTCGCCCTCGGCATCGACTTCACCGTCTTCCGGATGGTCGACGCGCAGGCCCTCGCCCTGGTGGAGCTGGGCGACGACTTCACCGTCGCCGTCCTCGGACTCGCCACCGCCTCCTTCCCCCTCGGCCGGGGCGACGGCCCCGTCCTCGCCCGCGTCCAGCTCGCCCTCCAGGCGCTCTACACCTCGCGCGACGGCATGCTCGCGCTCGCCGCCGAACTCACCCCCGAGTCCTTCGTCCTCGACCCCGACTGCCGGCTCACCGGCGGGCTCGCCTACCGCACCTGGTTCTCCGGGGCCCACGCCGGGGACTTCGTCTTCACCCTCGGTGGCTACCACCGCGACCTCGACGTCCCCGCCCACTACCCGACCGTCCCCCGCCTCGGCTTCACCTGGGGCATCTCCGACGTCGTCACCATCCGGGGCGAGGCGTACTGCGCCCTCACCCCCGCCGCGCTGATGGCGGGCGGACGACTGGAGGTGGCGTTCCACTCGGGCATCGTCGACGCCTGGCTCACCGCCCGTCTGGACGCCCTGATCCAGTGGAAACCCTTCTGGTTCCGGCTGGGCATCGGCGTGCGCGTCGGCTTCTCCGTCGACCTGTGGCTCTTCACCGTGCGGGGCGAGGTCGGCGTCGACCTCGACCTGTGGGGGCCGCGCGTCGGCGGCATCGCCACCGTCCACCTCTGGTGCGTCGACTTCGACATCTCCTTCGGCGCGAGCGCCCGGAGGACCCCGCCCCCGGTCTCCTGGACCGAGTTCCAGGAACAGCTGCCCGCCCGGGACGAGATGCTGCGCATCACCCCCCTCAGCGGCATCCTCCCCGAGGACGAGTCCGTCCGGGCCCGCCGCGCCGCCGCCGGGGACGAGCGCTGGGTGGTCTCCGCCGACGGCTTCTCCTTCTCCACCACCACCGCCGTCCCCGCGTCCAGGGCCACGGCCGGGACGCGGGAGGTCGACGGCGAGCCCCTCGACATCCGGCCCATGGACGCCACCGGGATCGACTCCGCGCACACCCTGACCGTCACCCTGGACGATCGGCCCTTCGACCCCCACGCGCACGGCTGGGTGATCACGGAGGACACCTCCGCCGTGCCGCGGGCGCTCTGGGGCACCGGGGAGCCCGACGCCCACGACCCGCTCGTGCCCGGACGGCTCCTCGGGCTCACCGTCGTCGTACCGCCGCCGCAGGACGGCCCCACCCCCGGGGAGATGACCGATGTCTCCCTCGGCCACGAGGACCTGGCGCCCAGTGACGCCCTGCCCCTCACCCCCGCCGACCCGCCCGCCGGCCCCGTGCCCGAGCGCTGGCAGGGCAGCGGCCCCACCCCCATCGGCACCATCGCCGCCACCATCGCCGGGAGCACGGTTCCCGCCCGTGACGCCCTCCACGAGGAGCTGACCGCCCTCGGGCTCGCCCCGCCGGACCACCACGACCCCCTGGACGGCTTCGCCGCCCGTGCCGCGAGCACCTTCACCGCCGAACCGCTGACGATCTGACGCGCGCCACGGGAGCCGCCATGACCCAGACAGCCGCCGGGGAGACCCCCCGGTTCACCGTCCACTTCCACGACGACCACATCGCCCCCGCGCCCGCAGGGCTCTACACCGCCGCCCTCGAACACGTCATCGAGGGCCCCGGTGTCGACGACGCGCTGCCCGCCGTCCGCCAGGACTTCGAGATCCGGGCCCCGCAGTTCACCCTGGACACCTCCTTCGTCCACGCCCTGCACCCCGCGCCCGGTGCCTCCGGCGCCTTCGAGTACGTCCTGCCGCACATCACCCTCAACCGGCTGATCCTGCCGTGGGAACGCAGCCCCGACCCGGACGACCCCACCCTGCCCTGGCTGGCGCTGCTGCTCTTCGCCGAGGAGGAACTGCCCGGCGACCCCAAGGCCCAGGGCACCACCCGCACCCGCACCGTCCGCGAGCTGATCGGGACCGCCGACCCCGCCGTCCTCACTCCCGGCATCAACCGCGTCCCGGACGAACTGCTCGACAGCGAGTGCGCCACCGTCGACATCCCCGCCGACGTCTACACGGGCCTGATCCCGCGCAAGCGGGAACTGCGCCACCTCTGCCATCTGCGCCGGGTCCGCGACCGGCAGGCCGCCCGGGTCACCGGGCCCGCCGGCGAGATCCTGGAGGCCGGGGAGTACGGCGTCGTCGTCGCCAACCGCTTCCCCCGCACCGCCGGACGGTACGCGGCCCACCTCGTCTCCCTCGAAGGCTTCGCCGACCACCTCGGCGGCGCCCGCCCCACCCAGGACACCGTCCGGATGGTGTCCCTCGTCGCCTGGTCCTTCGAGGCGGCCCCCGACGCGGGCGGCCACTTCGCCGCCCTCGTCCGCGCGCTCGCCGAGGACCCGGTGGGACTCGGACTGCGGCTGACCGGCGGGCGGCCCGCACAGGGCCCCGCCGCCGACCGGCTCGCCCGGGGCTACGCACCCGTCGGCCATGTCCTGCCCTCCGGGGAGCGCACCCTCGCCTGGTACCGGGGGCCGTTCACCCCCGTCGTCCCCCGGCAGCCGCCCGGATTCGGCGACACCCCGCTGCTGCGCGCCGACGAAGCCCTGGTCTACCTCACCGACACCGGGGTCTTCGACGTCAGTTACGCCTCGGCCTTCACCCTCGGCCGGGCCCTGGCCCTGGCCGACGACACCCTCGCGAGCGCGCTCACCGCCTTCCGCTCCCGCTCCCGCCGGGTCGCGGCCAGAGCCCTGGCCCACTCCCGTACCGCCGTCTCCCTCGCGGCGGACAGCGCCCACCCGGCCCGCGACCGCTTCCACCGGCTCATCGAGGACGGACTCGGCGACCGGCTGCGCCAAGCCGCCCGCACCACCGGGACCCCCGCCGCCGGGAGCGCCCGCCGCCAGGGCGGGGGAGTGCCCCGCCCGCCGTCCGCCACCGCGCTGCGGAACGGGGCACTCCGCGCCGGGCCCCTCCACGAGGGCCTGCTCCGCGCCCTCGAACAGCCCCTCGCCGAACTGCGCGACACCGTCGACCAGGTGGCCCTGATCGCCCGGACACCCCTGCACCACCTGGTGCCCGACGCCCGGATGCTGCCACCGGAGAGCCTGCGGTTCTTCCATGTCGACCCCTGGTGGTGCACCGCCCTGCGGGACGGCGTCCTCAGCACCGGCATCGGCACCACCCTGGACGAGGAAGTCGCCCGCATGGCCCGCGCCACCCTCGGCGAACCCCGCCCGCTCTCCGGCCTCCTCATGCGCTCCGCGCTGGTCCGGGGCTGGCCCGAGGTCGTCGTCGAACCCCTGAGCACCGCGTCCGGACTCCTCGGCACCGTCCACCGCAGGGTGATCGGCCCCGATCTGCTCCTCTGCCTCATCGACGGCGTGCCCGACGAGGTCGTCCTCCGCGAGCCCCACGCCGGAATCCACTTCGGCGTCGACGAGAACGACCGCATCGGGCTGCGCCGGCTCACCCCACCGGTCGGGGACTCCCTCGGCGAGGAGGCGGCCTTCCCCGCCGACGGCGGCATCACCCGCTTCCTGCGGACCTCCCACGGCGGTGCCGTCCCCGAGATCCTGAGCGTCACCGAGGGCCCCGATCCGCTGGTTCCCGCGCTGGCCGCCGCCCTGCGGGAGCGCGGCGAACTCCCCGACGGCCAGGACCTGTCGCCCGGGGCGCTCGCCGCGGAACTCGTCAACGCGCCGCAGCGGATCTCCTTCACCCCCGGCCGACGTTAGGAACCCGTACGCGATGGACTCCACGACATCCCTGATCGTCCCCGTACAGGTGGACACGCTGCTGGTGAACAAGCGCGTCCGGGCCAACGAGCCCTTCCGCCGCTGGTATCCCGACTTCGAACGGCTCGACCAGCGGGAAGCGCCCGAACCCGACCCCTTCGGCAGCGCCTCGTCCGACAAGCCCGGCCTCGGCGCCCATGTGCACTGGCAGCTCCCCGACGCGCTGCGGCGCGGAGAACAGGACGGACCCGCCGGGCGGGTCGAGTTCCGGTACGTGCCCAACCGCTGGCTGGTCGTCCGCTACAGCCGCCCCGCGACCGCCCCCGGAGCGACCCCCACCGCCGCCGGCTGGGTCGTCGACAGCGACTTCCTCGACGACGACGAGGGCACCTCCGCCTTTCTCGACCCCGCCGCGCCCGGACTGGTGCCGGCCTGGATCGGCCGCGCCGTCCCCGTCACCACCGAACCCTTCGACGGACGGGTGTCCGACACCCCCTTCCTCACCGCCGTCGGCCCCGGGCTGCCCACCTTCTCCGCCTTCCAGCCCTACAACGAGAACGTCTTCTCCCTCCACGACCCGCTCACCGGCCTCACCGAACCCAGCCTCATCGGCTACGCCGTCGTCGGCTGGTACTCCGACCCGGAGTGGGACATCCTCCACGCGCCCCCCGGCGGCGATGTCCGCGCCTGGCTGGACACCCTGCGCTGGGCCACCACCGATCCCGCCCTCACACCCACCCGCTCCTACTGCGCGGGCACCTCCCTCGGTCTCCGCTGGGACCCCGACGGCGACCGCCCCACCCCCGACCGCAAACCGGACGACATCAACGCGATCGACATCGCCGTCGGCCATGTCGCCCCCGACGCCGCCACCGCGCTCACCCCCGCCGCCCTGGACGACCCCGAAGCGGCCCTGCTCTGGGAGGCGTTCGGCTACGACCTCCTCGACGTGCTCGACGAGGACGGCGAGAGCGCCCTCGACCAGGCCCTGCGCCGCACCTGGTTCGGCGCCGAGGAGGGCGGCCACCGGTGGCGCGTCGTCGACCGGCCCCGGCCGCCGGGCGGGGAACGGCGGCAGCGCGCCGCCCGCGAGATCACGGCGGAGCGGGAGTGGCTGGACGGGCTCAACCGGGCCCAGTCCGACCACGACACCGCCCTGCGCGAACTCGCCCACCTCCAGCGCCGGCTCTACGGACTGTGGTGGCTGCGGGGCCGCCGCACCAGGCCCCCCGGGTGGGACACCCTCTGCGACGCCCGGCTCGACCCGGCGGCGGCGGACTCCCTCGCCACGGACGTACGGACCGCCACCGAAGCGCTGTTCGGCGCGGACGGGCTGCGCTCGAAGGTCCCCTGGGGCGACACCGCCGGGGAACTGGCCGGGAGGATCGCCGAGTTCGCCGAGGGCCACATCGCCCCCGACCGCGAACTCCAGCGCTGCCCCGAACCCTCCTTCCACAGCACCCCCGACCCCTCCATCGTCGTCCGGGGGGCCCGGCTCGACCGCCCGCTGACCGACGAGGACGCCCTGCCCTGCCGTACCGCGGCCGAGACCGTCACCGGTGTCGTCATCGACGGTGCCATGGCCCCGGCCCCGGCCGAGCCGCCCGCGCCCCGGCTCGGCGGAGTCCCCGGACAGGACGTGATCGCCGCGCTGCTGAAGGAGTTCTTCCTCCTCGACCGGGCGGCCCTCAGCGGCGACGACCTGGAACAGGCCATCGCCGACCCCGGCACCCGGGTGCGGGGCAGCGTCGCCCGCTGGACCCGCCCCTGGGAACAGCCCTGGTCCCCGCTCCACCTCGTCTGGAAGACGGACTGCCACCCCACCCCGTACCACAGCGCCGGCACGGACCACTGGAGCTTCGACGGCACCCGCTACACCTGGGACGGCACCGGCGCCGTGGACCCCGCCACCCTCACCGGACGGGCCCTCCTCAACCCGCTGCTCCCCTTCAACACCCGCTCCCGGCTCACCCAGCACATCCGCACCCACCCCCGGGGGCCCGTGGCCGAACTGGCGGCCCTGCGGGAGAGGACCGCCGAGGACGACGAGCTGTCCCAGCGCATCGACGGGGTGAACCTCTGGCTCGCCCAGCACTCGCCCGCCTTCAACCTCCGGACCGACCTCGTCGACACCAGCAGCTCCCGCGTTCCGCTGAGCGAGGTGCCCGACCCCGGCCCGGTGAGCGAGCCGCCGAGGGAGTTCCGCCCCGTCCGCGCCGGACAGCTCGCCTTCGAACAGCTCCATGTCATCGACCGCTTCGGCCGCTCCCTCGCCGTCATCAGCCCCGACAACCATCTCCAGTACGCGGTGAAGCGCGCCGACAGCGTGGTCCCGGACATCCCGGTCAACGAGGAGAACGCGTACCGCTACATCCAGCTCCCGCCCCGGCTGCTCCAGCCCGCCCGGCTCCGCTTCGACTTCGTCTCCGCCGCCGACGACCACCGGCGGATCGTGGCCGACGACGGCCCCGAGGCGGCGGACGGGGACACCCCCGTCTGCGGCTGGCTGATCGTCAACCGGCTCGCGGACTCCCTGCTGGTGCACGCCCCCGACGGCACCGCGCTCGGTGAGATCAGGGCGGTGCTCGACACCGCGCACCGGAGGGCGGCCGACTGGGACCCGCTGCCCGGTTCCCCGTACCCGGAGGCCGGCGACGGCACCGGCCCCGGGCGGGAGTTCCGGCAGGACCTGCCCCACCTCCACGGCTTCGTCACCGGACTCCTCGACGGCGGCCCCGACGCCTTCGACGCCCTGCTCGCCACCGTGGACAGCGCCCTGTCCGCGACCGCGCCCCAGGGCGAGGACACCAGCCTCGCCGCACTCGTGGGACGGCCCATGGCCCTGCTGCGCGGCCGGGTACGGCTGGAGCTGGACGGGCCCGCGATGACCGCGTCCTCCTGGGAGGAGGTCCTCGCCCCCTCCGCGCCCGAGTTCACCGAGTACCGGTGGAATGTCCGGCTGGGAGCGGGGGACATCGTCAGCGACGGGCTGGCGGGATTCTTCACCGGCACCGACTACACCACGCTCCACACGGTCGCCGAGCGCCCCTCCGCCGGGCCCGCCGGCCCACCGGACCCTGACCGGGACGGTGACGGCGAGCGCGCCGGCGGCGGACCCGGCGCCCCGGGCTACACCGTCCCCATCGACGGCCGCGAGATCGCGCTGCGGGCGCGCCCCGCGCGCGGTGACCATTCCCCCGAGGGCTCCCGCGAGGACGAGGACACCGCCTGGCTGACCCTGCTCGCCGATCCCTGGGCCGCCGTCCACGCGGTCAGCGACATCCTGCCGGTGGCCCGGCTGGAGCTGCCGGAGACCTGGGTGCGCACGCCGCTGGGCCGGGTCCGGCTCGCGTTCCGGACGGGTCCGCTGCTCGCGGGCGTCCGGAAGGTTCCCGGAGCGGAGGGAGCGGAGGGAGCGGAGGGAGCGGGAGGCGCGCGGGGCGAGGAGGGCGCCGAGGCCGTCGACCATCTGGTGATGCCCCACCCCTCCGGCCGGCGCGGCACCTGGTCCTGGGCCGAGCCCGCGCCCGGGAGCGGCGGGGCCGGTGACTGGACCACTCTTCCCCTCGCCCCGCCCGACCCCGCCCTGGCCCTCTCCGACACCACCCCCGCGGCCCGCTCCGGCTACCTACGGCTCAGCGGGGCACTCGACGAGTCCGGCTCCGGCGAACAGCCCCCAGGGAGCAGCGCATGACCACCCCCCTCGGCTATCGCGTCCGCACCAGCCCCTCCCCGCTGCGGATCAGCACCGCCGCGCGGGACAGCCACGCGACCGTCGAGGTCGTCGTCACCAACGACGGCCCGGAGCCCGCCGTCCGGGAGGCCGTCACCGTCTCCCTTCCCTCCGGCACCGGGCCCGGCAGCCTCACCGCGCTGCCGCAGGCCGTCAGCGCCCGGGTCGACGACCCCGCGTGGACGGCGGAGCACCGGGGCGGCGGGGTCTTCGCGCTCCGCCCGGCCGTCCCCGGCACCCCGCTGCCGCCCGGTGGCCGGATCACGCTCACCCTGACCGGGGTCGTCGTGGACCGGGTGCCCGGCACCGTGACCGTGGACATCGCCGAGGCCCTTCCGCCGGGCGGTCCGCGGCGGACCACGGCGGCGCACGCGGTACGGCTGGCGAAGGCCGCCCCCGACGCCCTGCTGGAGGACTTCCGGCCCGACAGCGCGGGCGTGGCCAACGGCGAGACGGTGACCCTGACCTGGAAGTGCCGGGAGGGCCCCGACTTCGAGCTGTTCCACGACGACCAGCGCATGCCCGTCAACGGCTTCATCAGCGACGGCAGCGGCCGCTGGACCTCGCCGCCCCTGACCCGGGCCACCGCCTTCATGCTGCTGGCCTCCACCACCGAGGACGGAGCGCCGGTCACCTACGGGCTGACCACCGCCGTGACCGTGGACATCCCCGATCTGGAGGTCGGCGATCTCGACGCCAACGGCACGGTCAGGCTCTTCGGACAGGCCCAGGAGCTCCCGGTCACCACCCAGAGCGAGGCCACGACGTACTTCGCCGACACCGACGGGATCTTGACCGGATACGTCAAGACCGTGTCGTCCGGCAACATGGCCGAACTCTCCGTGCTGGTCACCCCGCCGGGGCTGGGACGGCAGAAGTTCGCCGCCCAGTCCTGGGACGTGCGCGGCGGCACCGACAACCAGGAGGCGAGCCTCTTCGTCCCCGTGCCGAAGGACTCGGTGATCCGGGTCGTCTCCAAGGGGCTCGACTTCACCGCCGCCCTGACCTGGTTCCCCTTCGGCACCGGCCCGCTGCGCGAGCACACCCCTTGACGACCGCCGACCGGCCACGCGACCCCAGGAGTCCCGCCATGACCTCCCTCGTCCCCTCCGGTATCGACGCCGCGTTCGGCGTCCCCGGCCCCTCCGGCCCGCTGATCTGGTTCGTCCGGGGCGGCTGGGCGGTGGAACACGACGCGGGGGCGGTCGCCCCGCCCCTGCGCGGCGCCGCCGTCGCCGACCTGTGGCCGAAGCTGCCCGCCGCCTACCGGGGCGGGTTCGACGGCGCCTGCGCCACCGACGGCCCGGAGGTCCACTTCTTCAGGGGCGCGACCACCGTCCGGTACGACGTGGTGCGGAACGAACCCGTCGGCGGTACCTCCCCGGTCGCGATCGGCAGCCGCTTCCCCGGACTGAACAGGGACGCCCCCGACTTCACCCAGGGCATCGACGCCGGGTTGCCGAACCCCGACGGCACGCTCTACTTCTTCCGGGGCGAACGGTGTGCCGTCTACGACCCCGAGGCCGACGAGGTCCTCGACCACGGCACCATCGCCGAGATCTGGCGCACCCCCGAGTTCCCCGACGCGGAGGTCCACCGGGGTGTCGCGGCGGCCTTCAGCCACCCCGCGACCAGCAATGGCCATCTGGTCACCCGCGACGGCGTCCGGGCCGCGCGGTGCAACACGGACCGGGGCAGGATCACCTCCGAGCCGGCACCGCTGCGGGAGCGCTGGCCCCACCGGACCTTCCTCGCCGTGACCGACAGCACCGAGGAACTGCTCCGGGTCCACGACGCGGCGACCGGGCAGCTGATCCGGCAGACCTCGATCGGGCGCTCGGGCCAGGTCGCGTTCTCCGCCGACGGCTTCCTCGGCTTCGCCCCCGTCCACCAGGACCGCCATCTGGTCGTCTGCGACCTGACGGCGGGGACGCTGGACACCGTGGACCTCGGGGGCAGCCCCTACGGGGTCACGGCGCTGCCCGACGGCTCCGCCGTCTGGGTCGGGGATCTCGAAGGCCCGTGCGTCCACGCCGTCGACACCGCCACCGGAACCGTCACACCGATCGAGGCCGGACGCACTCCCTCGGCGCTGGTGGCCGCCCCCGACGGGCGCTTCGTCCATGTGAGCTGCCGGGGCGACGGGGACGTGGCGGTGGTGGACACCGCGAGCGGCACCGTGAGCCGCAGGCTGGGCGAGCTGTCCACACCGGCGGATGTGGTGGTCACCCCCGACGGCCGCGGCCTCGCGGTCCTCGACCCGTCGTCCGGCAGCAGCTTCGTCGCCCTGCTGACCACCTCGGGGGCCGGTTCGGCCCGGCTGGTGGAGACCGGCCGGGATCTCATGGGCATCGCCGCGGCCCCGGACTCCCGCACGGTCTACGCCGCCGACCTCGGACGCGAGGTCCGGGTGATCGACATCCCGGGCGCGGCCCAGACCGGCACCATCACGGCCGGCGGACGGTCCTCCTCGGTCGCCGTCACCCCCGAGGGCGACCGGCTTCTCGTCGTGGGACAGCGGGCGGACCGGGTCGAGATCTTCGACACCGCGAGCGGCGAGAAGACCGGGGAGATCCCGCTCGGCGCGGCCCTCACCGAGTACGCCTATCTCTCCACCGGCCCCGCCTGGGGCTGAGCGCACCACCGGACGGAGAAAGGAGCACCGCCATGGCCCGCCGCAGCCCGGGGGAGAGCCTCCTCGCGGTCACGTACACCGTGACCACCCGGCCCTCGCCCCTCCAGGTGTCCCAGGGCGCCACCCCGGCCCTGGCCTCCGTGGACGTGGTCCTCACCAACCACCGGGACGAGACCGTGGTCCCCGAGGAGATCGTCTTCGCCTTTCCGGTGGGGGACGGCCCAGGGGACCTCACGGCCAACCCCGGCGGTATCGAGCCCCGCCTCGACGACTCCAGACGCTGGCGGCTGGAGCCCGAGTCCGACCGCCCCGGCGCCTTTCTGCTCACGCCCAAACGCGGGGGCGAACTGGAGCCGGGGGAGGAGTTGGTGGTGACCTTCGCCCATATCCAGATCAATCCGGCGGTCGGCACCAGCAGGCTCACGGTCACCGAGGCCGTGGAGGGCGGCGGCGGGCCCCAGCACGAGGACCACCCCCTGGCCAAGGTCCCCGCCGGGTTCACCGTCGGCGACCTCCGCCCCCAGTACCTCCTCGTCGAGAGCGGTGAGGGCGCCGTCCTCACCTGGCGCGGCGAGAGCGGGCCCGGGGCCGTCTACACCATGCTCCACGCCGGTGAGCCCGTCGATGTCACCCGGGTCAGACGCTGGGAGTCCCCAGCCCTCCACCAGGACACCGCGTTCACCCTGGTGGTCGAGGTGACGGTGGACGGCGGCACCGCCGAGTACGCGCTGAGCACCCTGGTCACCGTCGCCCGGCCCGATCTGACGGTCCGCCGTCTCACGGTCGGGGGCAGGGTCGCCCTGACCCCCGTCCCCGTGGAGTTCGCGCTCGACGAGGATGTCCTCGTGCGCGAGTGCGCGGCGGAGACCGACGGCCTGCTGATCGGGCACATCCTCGCCGACGAGGACATCACCGACCCCGCCGCACCGGCGCCGACCCTCGCGGTGACCGTCACCGTCGGGGGAGCCGCCCGCCGCAGCAGTGTGCAGTCCCGGACCGCCGCCCGCTCACCCGAGGACCCGGGGAGCGGTCTGACGGCCCTGGTGCCCCGGGGAGCGGCCGTCCGGATCACCCGCGACGACCGCGCCGCGCACACCCACCGGCTCACCTGGATTCCGTTCGGCACCGGCGAACTGGGGACCGCTCCCGAGGCCGTGCCCTAGGTCGTCTCTTCCGGATCGTGCCGGGCTCGCGAGCCCCGACACCGCGCCCCGCCGCGTGGTCGTCGGTCGCCGGCGCTCCGCGTGGGCTCCCTCCTCCGCCTCGCGATCCACGGCACCGGACCCCGCTCACCGGTCCGGCCCGATCCGAGAGAAACTCCCTAGCCACCCACCAGCAGGTTCACCCCGAGAACGACCATGGTCGTGGCGACCAGGCCGTCCAGCACCCGCCAGGAGGACGGCTTGGCCAGGGGACGGCTCAGCAGCCGCGCGCCGAAACCGAGCGCCGTGAACCAGCACAGGCTCGCGAGCACGGCCCCCGTGCCGAAGGCCCAGCGCAGCGGCCCGCGGTCGGCCGCGATGGAGCCGAGCAGCAGCACCGTGTCGAGGTACACATGGGGGTTGAGCCACGTCAGGGCCAGACAGGTGAGCACGGCACGGCGCCGGGACCCGCCGGGGGCGTCGCTCGCCCGCAGAGCCGAGGGGCGGAACACCCGCCGCGCGGCGACGAGTCCGTAGCCGATGAGGAAGAGACCACCCACCAGGGCGACCGTGGTCAGCGCCGCCGGCCAGGCCGTGACGAGCGCACCGATGCCGGCGACGCCCAGGACGATGAGCACCGCGTCGGACAGGGCGCAGATGCCCACGACGGGCAGGACCGCCTCGCGCCGGAGCCCCTGGCGCAGCACGAAGGCGTTCTGCGCGCCGATGGCGACGATGAGCGAGAGACCGGTGGTGAAGCCGGCGATGACGGTGATGAGTTCCTGGGGCATGCGGGCCACCGTAGAAAGCCCTGCGCCATCAGTACAGCTACGTTTTCTTCACTATCATGAGCGGATGTGATGAGAGAGCTTCCACTGGACCAGGTGCGGACCCTGCTGGCCGTGATCGACGAGGGGACGTTCGAGGCCGCGGCGAACGTGCTGCATGTGACACCGTCCGCGGTGAGCCAGCGGGTGAAGGCGCTGGAGCAGCACACGGGACGGGTGCTGCTGCTCCGCACCAAGCCGGTGCGGCCGACACCGTCCGGTGAGATCGTGGTGGGCTTCGCCCGCCGGCTCGCCCTGCTGGAGCGCGAGGCGCGGTCCGCGCTGGGCATGGCGGGCCCGGACGAGCCGATCCAGATGTCCGTCGCGGTGAACTCCGACTCGCTGGCCACCTGGTTCCTGGCGGCGCTCGGCAGGGTGCCGGAGGAGTGGCGGCTCTGCTACGAACTGCGCCGCGAGGACCAGGACCACACGGCCGCCCTGCTGCGCGACGGCCTGGTGATGGCGGCGGTGACCTCGTCGCCGGAGGCCGTGGCGGGGTGTTCGGCGCGCCTGCTGGGACATATGCGGTACGTCCCGGTGGCACAGCCCCGCTTCGCCGCCCGCCTGCTGGGCCGGGGGACGGACTCCGACCCGGTCGGCCTCCTGGCCGCTGCCCCGATGGTCTGTTTCGACCGGCGCGACGACATCCAGGACGCCTTCGTGCGGAGACTGCGGCCCGGCCTCCCGGCGAACCTCCGGCGCCACTGCGTGCCCACATCGGAGGGTTTCGTGGAGGCGGTGGCGGCGGGCATGGGCTGGGGCATGGTCCCCCTCGTCCAGGCCGCCCCGCTGCTCGCCTCCGGCCGTCTGGTCGACCTCGTCCCCGGCCACGCGACGGATGTCCCGCTGTACTGGCAGCAGTGGAAGCTGGACTCACCGGCGCTGGCCGCCGTGGCCGAGGCGGTGGCGGCCGAGGCCGCCGAAGCGCTGAGCGACCCGGAGCCGTCCTGATCGCCGCCGGAATACGGCGCTACGCCTCGGACAGGCTCCGCGCGGGGGCGCGGAGCCCAGGGCAGCGGCCCCGGGGCCGGACGGAGCCCCTGCCCCTCTCGCCCGCCGCGTGGCCCGCACTGTCGCGCCCGGCCCGCCGCCCGCCGCCGGTTCACGGACTCCCCGGCAGGGAAGGGGATCGAACCAGGAAGCAGGCCCTGACGCGTCCGCTCGGTGCGGGGGCCTCGACGGGGACGGCGGGGATCGACGGAGCCGGCGGGGCCAGGGGCGGATCGTCGGGCGGGGCTGCTTCCCGCCGCGCCGGGGAGCCGCTGCCCCGGACTCCGCGTGGAACGGGTGCCCGAGCGGCGCGGGCCACCCCGTCGGCCGCTGGCTCGACCGGGGGAACGGCCCGTCGCCCGTGGCGCGCCGGGCCGCCGTGCTGAACGGCGTCCGGCTCCCCGGGCCGCCGGAGGCCGGGGCGGCCCGCTGACGGTCGCGTACCCCGCCCCCGGTGTGTGCTCCCGCGCGCTCAGGGCCCCGCGTGGACCTGACAGGCCCACAGACTCGGTGTCCGCGGATACTCCTCCCGCACCTCGCGGACCGTCCGGTGCAGCGCCGCCGCCGTGCCCGCCACCTCCAGCGAACCGTCGGCCGCCGCCAGCCGCTCGTAGACACCCCGCGCGATCCGCGCTCCCACGATGTCGTCCACCTGCCACAGCGAGCCGATGACATGGGGGAAACCGGCCATCTGGAACGCGCTCACGATGTGCACCGACTCATCGGCCAGTCCGGGGCTGGTGCGCAGGGTGTCGCACGCCGACAGATAGGCCAGCCGCGCCCCGGGCAGCCGCAGCCGGGCCAGCTCGCGGACCGTCGGCGAACCCGCCGGCCCGTGCAGCACCAGCCGGCTGTCCGACGGGCGCAGCGGATCGCTGACGGCATGACAGGCGAAGTGCGCGTACGGGTGCTCCCGCAGCAGCCTCTCCACCGCGGCACGGTTCGCCGCGCCGCCGTTCAGCACCACGGCACCGGGCAGCCGCTCGCCGAGCCAGCGGGCCTCCTCGCGCGCGCCCGGCAGCCCGGGCAGCCCCTCCGCGTCCGGGACCGCCACCACGAGCACCCGCCCCGGCGGGCCGGAACTCCCGCGCAGCCGGGCCCTGGCGTGGTGCAGCGCCCGCAGCGTCGGTGTGTACGAGGACACCACCAGGTCCAGCGCGCCCGGCCCGCCGCCCGCCGGGGCCGCCGCGTGCAGCGGAAGCGACCCGAGCGGCCCGCCCGGCGACCACCACAGTCTCGGCGGCAGCACCCCGGGGGCCGGGGGAGCGGTCAGCCCCAGCCACCCCAGCACCGGGCCGGCGACCGCCTCCCACAGCCACTCCAGCGTCCTCCGCACCTCCTCCTGCGCCCGCAGCGCCCCTTTCCGGCCGCACTCGGGCGCCGCCAGCAGCGCCAGCGCATCCTGGAAGCGCCCGGTGCGCGCGGCGACCTCCCGGGCGGTGAGCCCCGGCAGCGGTACCGCGCCGACCGACCCGGCGGTGATGACCAGCGCCCCGCCCGGGCCGCCCCCGGGCGACTCCGGGCCGCCGGGGGAGTGGACGAGCACCACCGGACCGTCCGCCGCCATCGCCCGCAGCTCGCCCTCCTCCCACGCGCGGACCGGGCTGAACAGCCGCAGCCCGGGAAACCGGTCCCGGATACGGCCGATCAGCTCCCGCCACTCGGCCGCCGCCTCCTGCCGGGCGTCCGCGGCCGTCCCCCCGCCGTGCCCCGCCGGCGCCCCCTCACCGCCCTCACCCGCCCATGGCCCGCCCCCGGCGGTCGCCGCGTCCAGCCGCTCCCGCAGCCGGAGAAACCGGCCGGCCAGCTCCGGCGCGCGGGACGCCAGCTCGGTGAGGTCACCGGCCACGTCGAAGGCGTGCGAGAGCAGCACCCCCCGCGCCTGCTCCAGCAGCCGCACCGCGAGCCCCGGGTCGCCGCAGCGCAGCGCACAGGCCGCTGCCTCGGCACCCAGACCCACCGTCCGGCTCAGCCGGAACTCCTGGTCGTCGCGGACCAGATGGCGCGGCGAGACGGCGGGCAGCAGATCGACCGCCGTGGTGAAACCCTCCAGCGCCCGCTCCGGGCGGTCCAGCGCCGCCCATGCCCTGCCCCACTCCCGCGCCGCGTCCAGCCGGTCGGACGGCGCCCCGTGCGGCTCCAGGGCCCCGGCGCGGAACGCCTCCGCCGCCGCCGTCAGATCCGCCCGTGACGGGCCCCGGCCCCGGGGTTCCGCCAGCACCGTCCCCAGGTGCCACAGCCGGGCCGTGAGGTTGGGGTGCCCGTCCGGTGTCGCGTCCACCGCCGCGCGCAGCAGCGCGACCACCTCGTCCCGCGCCGCGCCCGACCCGGGCGCCCGCACTCCCGCGTACCGCGCCTGCGCCGCCGCCACCAGCGCGCCCGCCCGGTACGCCGCCCCGTGCGGAGCGTCCGCGACCACCCCGTCCGCCAGCGCCGCCGCCTCCCGCAGATACCGCCGCCGGCCGCTCACCCCGGCCAGCGTCAGCAGCGCCAGCGCCAGATTCAGCCGCCGCTGCGGCAGCAGCGGCTCCGTGTCCGGTGTCAGCCGCACCGCCTCCCGCAGCCGTTCCACCGCCCCGGCGACCGCGTCCGGGTCCGGCGCGCGCTCGGTGCCGTGCAGCATCGCCGCCCCGGTCGCCGACACGATCGCCGCCCGCTGGGCGGGCGGCAGCCCCGGCAGCGCCGCCGCCCGCTCCCGGCACTCCACCGCCTCCCGCAGATCCGCCGAGTCGTCGGCCAGCCGGAACCGCGCCAGCAGCGCGCCGCTGAGATTGAGCAGCCGCCCGCCGAGCATCGAGTGCTCCCCGGGGGTGAGCGCCACGCACGCGCGCAGCACCTCGACCGCCTCCGCCGGACCGGCCCCCGGCGCTCCCGCCCGATGGCCGGTGAGCAGCACACTTCCCAGGTCGTTGAGGACGGCGGCCCGCTGCGGATGCCCCGGAGGCGTCAGCGTCAGCGCCTCCCGCAGCCGCGCCACCGCCGTCGCCGCGTCCCCGGGGCCGCCGGCCCCGCGCTCGTACCGGGCTCGCAGCTCCAGACCGGTGTTCACCAGCCACTGAAGCCGCCGGCCCACCGGCTCCGGGCCGTCCGCGCCGCCGTCCTCCGGGACCTCGCCGGCCAGGGCCCGTTCCCGCGACCCGTCCGGGTCCGCCGGGTCGCCGCCGCCCCGGCCGCGCAACCGCAGCGCGGTCGCCAGCGTCTCCCGCGCCCTGGCCCGCCCCCGGGGATCGGACCACGGCGTACCGTCCGCCTCCCGCAGCAGAGCGATCGCCTCGGTGAGATCCGCCGGAGCCGCCACGAACCGGTACCGCAGGACCAGCGCCCCCGCCAGCGCCGCCAGCCCCGCGCCGCGCCCTTCCGGATGGCCCGGCGCCGCCCGCCGGAGGAGGGCGACGATCTCGTCGTGCTCCCGGGCGCCGCCGCCGTCCCGGGCCAGCCGCAACTGGAGCATCAGGCCCAGATTCCCCTGATACCGGCCGAGTTCGGGGTCGCGCCGCCCGGTCTGGTCCACAACGTCGCGGGCGGCGCCGATCGCCTCGTCCAGATCCTCCGGGTGGTGCCCGCGCTCGTACCGCTCGGCGAGCGACAGCGCGTAGTTGCTCAGCGCCGGCAGCCGGTCCGGATCGTCCTCCGGGAGGAGCCGCACGGTCCGCCGGATCATCCGCAGGGCGTCGTCCAGCAGATCCGCGTCGTTCCAGGCGCGGGCCGCCGCGAACTGAGCCGCCGCCAGATGCGACAGCAGCGACGCGTGCGCCGCCCGGTCGTCCTCCGGGGTGGCGAGCACCGCCAGCGTCCCGGCGCCGACGGCGGACGCCAGCAGCTCGTCCCGGGACCGGCCCGACCCCCGGAGTCCGGCGGCGAACGCGGCGAGCCGCCCGTCGTCCCCGGGACCCGCCCGCCGGGCACCCTCGGCCGCCGCCAGCGACGCCCGGCAGACCGCGTCCCACTCGGCAGGACCGTCCGCCCCGTCCGGACGCGGCCGGGTGCCGACGGGCACCGCAGCGAAGCCGGCGGCCAGTTCGGCCGGTACGGCGCCGGGGTCCGCCGCCCACACCGGATGCAGCAGCGTCCCCGCGCAGACGCCCTCGACCCTGCCCCGGCCCTCCCCGAGCGCCCCGCAGCGGGCCCAGTACAGCCATCCCGCCAGCCACCGGGCCGACAGATCCGTCCGGAGGTCGCACCCCCGCAGCAGACCCCTCAACTCGGCGTCCGCCGCCGGGCCGAACAGGGCCGCGGCCTCCCCGCTCTCCTCCGCCCGCCGCAGCCGGCCGGCCACCGCGCTCCGCCAGTCGATTCCCGCCATGCCCCGTCGGTCCTTCCCCCGTCACCGGTCCGTGTGCCAACTCTGCCCCGACTACGGCAGACTGATCACTATGACGGCATCGGACAGGACCCGGGAACGCGCCGCGTCCATCGCCGCGCTCTGCCTGTTCCTCGGCGAGGCCGGCGGCCCGCACCGAGGCGACCGGAGGGTCTCCGGAGCCGCCGAGCGGGCCCGCGAACTGCTCACCGGGGCCGCCCGGCCCGGGCTCCCCGACGACGCCCTCCGGGATCTCGACGAAGCCCTCGGGGCACTCGACGAAGCGCTCCGCGCGGCCGGGGACCCCCGCGGCCTCCGCGGTCGCGGCAGGGGCCCCGGGGGTCCCGTGCCCGGACCCGGGCTGCCCGGCCTCGGCCGGACCGTCAAGGTGGCGGTCTGCCCCGGCGAACTGCTGCCGTGCGGGCGCCGCGAACGCGCGAAGGACCTGTGGCCGGCTCCCGTCTGCGCGGCCCACGGCGGCCGGATGGCCAAGGAACGGCTCGGCCGGGAGCCGTGACCCGATGAACCCGTTGCTCGCCACGCTCGGCGGCAAGCTCACCGAGCGCTGGCTCAATCTGCTGGTCCTGCCCGGCGCGCTCTTCCTCGGGGCCGCCGCCGCCGGGACCACCCTCGGCCACGCCCACGCGCTCGACCCCGGCCGGCTGCGCGCCGCCCTGGACGACCTGGCCGCCCGCCCGGCGCTGGACCGCGCCGGGACAGCGGCCGTCGTGGTGGCCGCGGTGCTGCTGCTCTCCTCCGCGCTCTCCCTGGCGGCGCAGTTCCTCGGCACGGCGATCGAACGCCACTGGCTCCGCGAGACCCGCTTCCCGCTCTCCCGGGCCCTCGCCCGCCGCCGTGCGGCCCGCTGGGCCGAACTGGACCGGCGGGTCGGCGAGGCCATCACCGACCCGGACGCTCCCGCGGCCGGGATCGTACGCCTCACCCGCGCCCGCGACCGCCTCGCCCTGGCCCCGCCGACCCGCCCCACCTGGTACGGCGACCGGATGGAGGCCGCCGCCGAACGCGTCCTCGCCGTCTACGCCGTCGATCTCGCCGCCGTGTGGCCCCGGCTGTGGCTGATCCTGGCCGAACCGGCCCAGCGGCAGATCGAGACCGCCCGCGCCGGGCTCGCCGCCGCCGCCCGCCTGGCGGCCTGGTCCCTCGGCTGTCTCGCCCTCGCCGTCTGGTGGTGGCCCGCCCTCCTGGCCGCCGCCGGCTGCGCGGCGATCGCCCGCACCCGGGCCCGCGAGTCCGTCGAGGCGCTGGCGGAACTGGTGGAGGCGGCCGTGGACGTCCACGGCCGCGATCTGGCCGTGCTGACGGGCATCGCGGACCCGGAGACGGCGGAGCCGCTCAGCCGCGACGCCGGGGACCGGATGTCCGAGTACTTCCGCAAGGCCGGCTGAGACGCGGACCGGAGGCGCCGGCCCCGGTTGTGGGCCATGTCCCGGGCCCGGTTCGGGCGGCGGCCCGGGGAGACGCCCGCAGCGCGGAGGGGCCCCGGGACCACCCGCCCCGGCGCCGAGGGGTTCGCCCGCCGAAGCCGGTCGCGCGGGCGTCCTCACCGCCCTGTTGGCTGAAAGAAATCGTGCGCGCCGCTCCGGGCTCCGCGCGTACGGTCTGCCGATGGACGATCGGGATGGTTATTTCGGCGAGCGTGTCGCGGCGGTCTACGACCAGCGGGAAGGAGAGATGTTCGCCCCGGGCGTGGTGGACCCGACGGTTGACTTCCTGGCGGGTCTGGCCGGCGGCGGGCGCGCCCTCGAACTGGCAATCGGGACGGGGCGTATCGCGCTGCCGCTGGCCCGGCGCGGTGTCGAGGTCCACGGCATCGACGTCTCCCGGGCGATGGTCGGCCGGCTGCGTGCCAAGCCGGGTGGTGAGGCGATCGGTGTCACGATCGGTGATGTCGCGACGGCGAGGGTGGACGGGACGTTCTCCCTCGCGTATCTGCTCTTCAACACGATCATGAACCTGACGACGCAGGCGGAACAGGTGGCCTGTTTCCGCAACGCCGCGGCTCATCTGGAACCCGGTGGCCGCTTCGTGATCGAGGTGATGGTTCCCGATCTGCGCAGACTCCCGGCCGGGCAGAACGCCGTGCCCCACCACGTGGGCCCGGATCGGTGGGCCGTGGACATCTACGATGTCGCCACCCAGGCGACGAGTTCGAACTACATCGCGTTCGCCGACGGCCGGGGCGAACTCTTCTCGATTCCCTTCCGGTACGTATGGCCGTCCGAACTCGATCTGATGGCCCAGCTGGCCGGGCTGACACCGCGCGAGCGGTGGGACGGGTGGACGAGGGAGCCCTTCACCAGTGAGAGCCGCCGGCACGTCTCGGTCTGGGAGAAGCCCGTCGGCTGAGACCGAGGCGCACCGGTCCCGCCCGGGTGCCGGCCTCAGCGCCTGGAGCCCCCTGCTCCCGGCCTCCGCGCGGACCAGGGCCGCCCGGCTCCGCCCCCGCCCCCGCCTCGTGGGGCGTCCTCTCCCGGCGGCTCCCGGAGGCGGCCCCGGCGGGCCCGGTCGGCCGACCGGGCCCGCCGTGCGAGGACCGTGTCACGAGGCGTACGGCAGCAGCCCCCGGTCGATCCCCTCCCACGCGGTCCTCAGCTCCGCCAGCAGCCCGGGCTGTACGGCGGCCTGGTCGGCCTGCTCACGGAGGTCCTCGGAGAGCCGGTAGAGGCGGTCCCTGCCGTCCTTTCCGCGGTAGTACTTCCACTCGCCGCGCCGCAGCGCCCGCTCCCCCCGGACCCGCCAGAACAGGTCGCGCGAAGGTGCCTCGGCGCCGTGGAGCAGATAGCCGGCGAGGCTGACACCGTCGAGCGGGTACGCCGGATGCGGCCGCGCGCCGCCCACCTCCAGAAGGGTCGCCGTCCAGTCGGGGGAGTACACCGGGACCCGGCTGACCTGCCCGCCCTCGATCCGCGCGGGCCACCGCAGGATCGAGGGCACCCGGATACCGCCGTCCTGGAGCGACCCCTTGTTGCCGCTGAGCGGCCAGTTGTACGAGAAGCGCTCGCCGCCGTTGTCGCTGGCGAAGAACACCAGGGTGTCCTTCTCCTGCCCGGACCGCTTCAGGGCGGTGAGCACCTTGCCGACCGAGCGGTCGAGGTCCTCCACCATCTGCCGGTACTTCGCCAGCGAGCCCCCGTCCTGGTGCCACAGCGCCCGCCGGTCGCCCGCCTTGATCCGGCGGACGATCTCGGCGCTGGTCTCCTCGTCGCCGTCGGCGATCCATGGCCAGTGCGGGGTGGTGAAGTTCAGGTTGAGCAGCCAGGGCGCGCGCCCCTGGTCGCGGCTGACGTACTCGACGGCCCGCTCGGTCAGGACGCGGGTGTAGTAGCGCAGGTCCCTGTACTCGGCGTCGCCCTCGTATAGGTCGTACTCCCCACCGGAGCTCAGCTTCGAGTAGTACTCCAGCGCCCCGCCGAAGTTGCCGAAGAACTCGTCCCAACCGGACCGGGTGGGGCTGTAGTCGGGCAGATGGCCGCAGTGCCACTTGCCGATCAGCGCGGTGCGGTACCCGCTGTCGCGCAGGAGCGAGGCAAGGGTGGGATGGGTGGGTTCGAGCCCCACCGAGCGGTCCGCTATCGGCTCGGCGAGCCCGCCTTTCGTACGGCCCGGGTAGCGGCCGGTGTAGAGGCTGAACCGGGTGGGCGAGCAGGTCGCGGAGCCGCTGTACGCGTCGGTGAAGCGCACACCCTGCCGGGCGAGCCGGTCCAGATGGGGGGTGCGGATCTCCGGGGCGCCGTAGGAGGACAGATCGGCCCAGCCCAGGTCGTCCCCCAGGATGAACAGCACGTTGGGGCGGCGGGCGCGCCCGCCGGGGGCGCGGGTGGCGCGGAACGGACGTTCGCCGGGAGGCGTTGCGGCGCTGTCGGCGGCGGCGTCGGCGGCGGCGGAGAGTCCGAGGGCCGCCGCGGCCCCGGCGGCGGTACCGCCGAAGGCGCGCCGGGACAGAGGGGAGTCGAAGGAGGTCACAGGGGTGCTCCAGGGCAGGGATGCGGGCTCCGGGGGGGTGCGTGGCACCGCGCGGAGACGGGGGCCGGGAGCCGGGACGGGGACCGGGGCTGCCGGGTGAGGGGAGCGGCGTGCCGGGGCGTGCCGGATCAGCCGGAGGGCTGACGAAGCGTCAGAGGAGGGCGGGGTGCGTCAGACGCGACGACAGATGGCGCTCGCGACACGGACCAGGTCGACGTGGCGGCGCTCCACAAGACGGACCCGCAGGTCACCCAGTGGCTGCATGGCTCCAGACCCTCCCCGATCCCCTTCCTCCTGTCAACGGCCCGCCCACCCCTCGAACCTCCGCCGGAGCCCGGCCGGCAGCGAGCACCCCGCTCTCCCCGGGCCGGGCGGTGTGCCCGCCGCCGCGCCGCACCGGGAGGCACCGCGCCACGGTGACGACAGGTGCCTGATCCGCGACGGAGAGTCCGGTCGCCGCCGGGGCCGCGAACGGGCTGGTGCGCGCGGTCGGCGGAACCGGGTAACCTCTTTGACATGTTCTTCCAGGCGCCGATTCACGAGTGAGAGCGTGATGGGCCGCCGCTGACGTCCTTCGATGTCGCCGCCCGTCCCCCACCGATGAATCCGTAGATCACTTCACCTTACTTACCGGGAGAGCCCGTGACCGTGAGCAAGAACATCAACAATCCCGTGGGCATGGGTGGCGGCCAGCGCAAGAGGCTGTCCCGCGCCGAACGGCAGAACAACGGCCCGCACCGCAACCTCGACCGCCAGAGCGCGGCCGACCAGAAGGCGGAGCTGGTGCGCAAGATGCGCGAGAAGGCGGGCGCGGCCGGGAGCGCCGGGCAGGCGGGCGACGACACCGCTCAGAGCTGACGTCCACCGCCCCGGGGCGGCACCGCACGGACAGGGCCCGGACCGCGACACGCGGTCCGGGCCCTGCGCTGCCTGTTGCCGTACCGGGCTGGTGGACGACAGGGGCGGTGCCGAGGGTGTCCCGTGCGAGCTGCTGTGCGTGCCGGTGGCGCTGCGGGACGCGGTGCGGCGCCGGGAGATCCGGGTAGTGGGGGCGAACCGGTGGCGCGGCCCGGGGGGCGACCCGCCGGCGGACTTCGAGGGACCGGGCAGGTCCCGCGCCGGTTCACCCGGTCCCGCGCGGGAGGACCCGGGCGTCCCGGAGGCCGTCGGGACGGCGCACGGCGAACGCGCCGCCCCAGCGGCGGGGCCGCAGCCCCGGGCAGTCGCTCGGCGCCGCTCGCCACCCGGCGGCGGCCCTGCGGGAACAGGGCCCGGACCTGCGGGGCGGGTTCCGGTGCGGCCGGCGGCCGGAGAGCGCCGGGGCGCGGGCGCGCGCGTCAGTTCTCGCCGGCCGACGGGTCCATCCACACGACCTCCCAGGTGTGTCCGTCCGGGTCGTCGAAGGCCCGGCCGTACATGAAGCCGTGGTCCTGGGTCTCGCCGGTGGGTGTTCCGCCTGCCGCGACGGCCTTCTCCACCAGTTCGTCGACCTTCTCCCGGCTCTCCGCGCTGAGCGCGAGCAGCACCTCGCTGGAGGTGGTCGAGTCCACGATCCGCTTCTTCGTGAACTCGTTGTACTTCTGGTGGGTGTGCACCATCACGACAATGGTGTCGCCGAGCGGTATCGACGCCGTGGTGTCGTCGCTGAACCGGTCATTGATCGAGTAACCCAGTTCGGTGAAGAACTTCCTGGACACGTCGAGGTCGCGGGTGGCCAGGTTGATGAAGATCATCTGCTGGTGCATGGCTGGGTCTCTCCCGGGGTCGTCATGGTGTTCGAGAGGGTGGACCGGGCCGTGGCGCGGAACTCATCGGTGGCCCTCCGGGGATTTTCCGGATTCCGGTGGTCGCCCTCACGGTCGCGGGCCCGGGAGACGGGCGGACGGCTCCCGCGCCGCTCCGGCCGGGCGGCGCGGTGGCCCGGCCGGAGCGGCGCTCACGGGGTGCTCACGCCGCGTTCGGGCCCACGTCCGCCGGGGTCAGCGGGGAACGGACCGGTGCCGCCGTCGCGTACTGGTCCGAGCCGATGTCACGGCTGCCGCCACGGGGGTGGCCGTCGATGTCGTCGTTCACGGGATGGGCCGTCGGCACGGCCGCGCCGATGGCCGGGCTGCCCGGCGAGAGACGGAACACCCCGTCGGCCCCCTGCTGGAGACGGGGATCGGCGCGGACGAAGCCGCCGGAGGGGACGGTCCCGTCGGCCGCCCGGCCCCACAGCAGATTGCCCTGCCAGGTGAAGCCGGTGTGCTGCCCGAGCGCGACCAGGCTGCCCGCGTCGGCGACCAGGATGTTGTTGCTGAGGACGGCGTTCCGGGGCTCGTGGGCGCGGTTCTCGCCCACGATGGCGCGGGCGTTGCGGGCCAGGGTGTTGTGCGTGATCAGCGCGCGGTCGCAGGCGTCGTAGCCCCGCCGCTGCGCCGGCGGCTCGCCGGGGACGTGGTCGCGGGCGGTACCGCTGCCGATCACGAGCGCGCGCCCGGACAGTCCCGTCAGATGGTTGTTGAACACCGTGTGGTCGTTCCCGTGGAGACGGATGCCCTCGGTCCCGCCGATGAGGTGGTTGCCGTGCACCAGCGTGCCGTTGCCGTGGCGCAGCACGATGCCTCCGGCGCAGTCGCGGAGGGTGTTGTGGCGGATGACGTTGCCGGAGGACTTCACCGAGATGGCCTCGGGGTCTCCGTCGCACTGCTCGAAGAGGTTGTACTCCACCACGGCTCCGGCGCTGTCCATCGCGCGGTGGCTGACGCCGAGCCGGATGGACTCGCCGCCGTTGTCCCCGGGGTAGGTGTGGCGGGCGAAGTGGTTGCGGAGGACGCTGAGGCCCTTGACCATCGTCTCCCGGTCGGGGTCGACGGGTCCGTCGGGTCCGTCGGCGACGAGGAACACGCCCTGGGTGGAGCGGTCGTGGAAGTGGTTGCGGTCGATCTTGACTCCGTCCGCCTTCACCACGACCCAGTCCACGCCCGCGTTGTCGGCGAATCCGAAGTCGTTGCGGGTGAGCCGGATGTCGGAGCAGTCCGCCGGGATCACCAGGGACTGGTGCTGCCGGAAGGCGAAGCCGCTGATGGTGACGGAGCTGGAGTCGCGCAGGACGAAGCTCCGATCGCCCTGGAGCACCGCGCCGCCCCGGCTCTGGGAGACGATGGTGATGTGCGTGCCGGCGCCGTGCCTGCCCGTGATCCGGATGCCGCCGGCGGGAACGGTGTAGGTGCCGTTGGCCAGGACGATCCGGTCACCGGGCGCGGCACGGTCGATCTCCCGCTGGAGGTCGGCGATGGAGCTGACGGTCACCGTGGCGGCGGACGCGCCGGTGGTGGTCAGGGCCGTGATCGGTGCGGTCGCGAAGGCCGCGCCGATCAGAGTGCCGGTGAGGAAGGTACGTCGCTGCATGGGGCCTCTTCTGCTGGGGGAGCCTTGTGGGCCTCCCGTGAACCCGGGCCCACGCCATGGGCCCGCCACGGGGAAGGAGGGGGCCGGGGCGCTTCGGGTTCCCTCACCGTTCCCGCGAGTTCGGGTTGTCCGACGGGCACATCGCCCGCCTCCGGGCGAGGGTGGGCCCGACGCGATCGCGAGTACGCCGGTGTGCGGGTGCGGGTGCGGGTGCGGGTGCGGGTGCGGGTGCGGGCGCGGGCGCGGAGCGCGGGTACGCCGGAGTCCGGTGTTCCGGTGCGGCCCGGCCCGGTTCGCGCTGGAACGGCGGCAGCCGGAACCCCGGCCCGAGGGCGTGCGCGCGCCGCCGCCCCGACGGGAGGGCCACGCCACCACCACTGTGCGACCGCGATGGCGCTGTGCGGTTCCTCCGTCGCATGGCGTATCGGGAGCCGTGGTTGTGGGTCCCGGCCACCCGGTGGGCTCGCCGCGGCTCGCGCCGCGCGGACACGCGCCGCCGCGCCGGAACATCTAGTGTGACGTTCAATCAAAATGGTGGAAAATACTACATAGTGCTACTTTTGTCTCATGCGTCGTATGACGGTCGACGACCGGCGGATGAGACGTGAACTTGGCTATGTCGCGGTCCAGCGGGCCGGCGCCGACGACCGGGGGCGGACCCTCTCACGGCTGATCGCCGCGGTCGTCCCCCACGACGCCTTCACCCTCGTCGGCTCCGACCCGGCGATCGGCCTCGGTTTCGGGAGCTTCAGCTTCTGGCACGGATTCCCGCCCGGGCTCGTCAAGGACCTCGTCCGCCATCGCCATGAGCAGGACAGCCCCTGGTGCGCCGACCCGGCCGTCCCGGGCGCCGCCCCCACCCACATCGTCACCGTCGGTGACCCGCTCCTGCCCCCGGCCGACCGGATGCGCGCCGAGGTCCTCGCGGCACACCGGGCCGCGTCCGAACTCCGCCTGCTGCTCCGCGACGAGCACGGCGTCTGGGGGATGCTCGCCCTGATCCGCTTCGAGGGCGGGCAGCCCTTCGACACGCAGGACGCCCGCCTGGCCGCCCTGCTCTCGCCCGCGCTGATCGGCGCCGTCCGGCGGCACGTCCTCGCGGGCCCGCTGCTGCCCGCCGCCCCGGCGCTCCCGGCCGGGGTGATCACCATGGGGCCCGACCACCGCGTCAGGACGGTCAGCCCGCAGGCCGTCGCATGGCTGGACCTCTTCCGTACGCGCGGCCGGCAGGTCGTCCCGGAGTGGATGCCCGAGGTCTTCCTCATGGCGCTCTCCCTCGCCACCCGGAGCCCGGACCGCCCGGGCGACAGCGCGGCGCCGCTCGTCTGCTCCCCGCCCGCCGTCTGCGGACGCTGGATCGTCTGCCAGGGACAGACGCTCGGCGACGAAGGGGATGTCGCGCTGGTGATCGAGGCCCCTGTCGGCGACCTCGTCCTGCCCTCGTTCTGCGCCTGGTACGGCATCACGCCCCGTGAACACGACGTCATCGACGAACTCCGCTCGGGCGCGGCCACCCAGCGCATCGCCCGCCGCCTCGATCTCTCGGTGCACACGGTCAACGACCACCTCAAGGCCGTCTTCCGCAAGACGGGCGCGGACGGTCGCGACGAACTCATCGCCGCACTGGGCCACTGACCACCCGCCGCACCGGGTGACCGACCCGACCGACCCGACCGGCCCGACCGGCCCGCCCCGGGTCCCGCCCCGCTCCCGGCACCTCACCGTCTGACCCCGCCCCGGACACCACCGGTGCCTTGCCCCGCGCCGCCTCCCTGTCCGCCGCCACCCCTGAACCCCCCAGAACTCGGGATACCCCTGTCCGCCGCCCCGGCACAGACTCGGAGAGCACGCACGCACCCTCCCCGTTCGGACCGTCCTGATGATCTCCCCCGGAGACCCGCGCCCCGACCCGACCCGGGCCGGCCCCGGGACCGGGACCGGACCCCGACCCGGACGGACGACCGCGCCCCCGCCGCGCCCCGAGTACCCGAGGAGACCCCCCCCATGACCCCCATCGCCCCGGCCCCCGCCGCGCCCCGAGAACCGCTCACCGGGTACGCGCCCCCGCGTCCCGAGCCCCCGCGCCGGCATGTCCTCGTCTCCGGTGTCTCCTCCGACGCCCACACCTGGAACCTCGTCTTCCTGCATCTGCTCCTGGAGGAGATGGGGTACCGGGTGACCAACCTCGGCAGCTGCGTCCCCGACGACCTGCTGATCGACACCTGCCGCCGGCTGCGCCCCGACGCCCTGGTGATCAGCAGCGTCAACGGCCACGGAGCCCTGGACGGCGGCAGGGTCATCACCCGGCTGAGGCACCACCCCGAACTGCGGCGCCTCTTCGCCGTCATCGGCGGCAAGCTGGGCGTCGACGGCACTGCCGGCGCCCATGGGCCCCGGCTGCTCGCCGCCGGGTTCGACGCCGTCTTCGAGGACGGCGGGGCGGCCGAGGACTTCCGCCGCCGCCTCCACCGGGCCGTACCCGTGCTCGCCGGCGCCCACGGGACGGCGGCCCCCCGGATCGAGCACCGCCCCGCGCGGCGGAGCGCGTACCCGCGCACCCCCGGGACCACGGACGGCATCGAGCCGCCCCGAGGGCGCGCCACCGTGGAAGGAGCGCCATGAAACCCCCGTACCGCCCCGGACGGAACACCGTGGAGGCCCGCGCACCCCGGGGGAACGCCGTGCGCCCCCGGCCGGTCTCCGCCTTCGCCGCCGCCGTCGAGGCCGCGCGCCGACGCGGAGAGCTGGTGGTGCAGCCCCGTATGGGCTTCCCCGACCCGTCCGCGATGCGGCACGGGCTGCTGGCGGTCCGCGCCGCGCGCGCCCGCACGGTCGGCACCGTCACCCTCGACAGCTACACACGCGTCGGCGACCACGCCCGAGCCCGCGCCGCCCTCGGTTCCGGGGCCGCCCTCAACGGCTACCCGCTCCTCGCGCACGGCGCGGGGGCCACCCGGCGGATGCTGGAGGGGCTCGTGGACGGGGCGTCCGGCTTCGCCGTGCAGATACGCCATGGCTCGGCCGACCCGTACGCCATCGTGCGGGCCCTGCTGGACTCGGGGCTCGACGCCACCGAGGGAGGCCCGGTCTCGTACTGCCTGCCCTACAGCCGCACCCCGCTCGCCGCTTCGGTGGACGCGTGGGCCCGCGGCTGCGAACTGCTCGCCGAGCGCTCCGGCGGCGCCGCCCATCTGGAGAGCTTCGGCGGCTGTCTGCTCGGGCAGCTCTGCCCGCCCTCCCTGCTGGTCGCGATCGCTCTGCTGGAAGGGCTGTTCTTCCGCCGGTACGGGCTCCGCAGCATCTCCCTCAGCTACGCCCAGCAGACCAGCCCCGCCCAGGACGCCGAGGCGCTCGCCGCGCTGCGGACCCTCGCCGCCGCGTACCTCCCCGGTGCCGATGTGCATCTCGTCCTCTACACCTACATGGGCGTGTTCCCGCGCTCCCGGCACGGCGCGCTGCGGCTGCTGCGGGCCAGTGCCGAACTCGCCGCCCGCAGCGGTGTCGAGCGGCTCATCGTGAAGACCCCGGCCGAGGCCCACCGCATCCCCACCGTCGGGGAGAACGTCCTCGCCCTGGAGGAGGCGGCCGGCGCCGCCCGGCGCACACCGCGCCCGGAGGCCGCCCACCGCGACGGAGCCGGCGGCGAGTTCGGCGTCCTCGCCGAGGCCCGCACCCTGGTGGAGACCGTCATCGGCCTCGCGCCCGATATCGGCACCGCCCTGATCCGCGCCTTCGCCACCGGGCTGCTGGACGTGCCGTACTGCCTGCATCCCGACAACGCCAATCGCGCGCGGGGCTTCATCGACCGGCGCGGCAGCCTCCAGTGGCGCGGCGGCGGCGCGATGCCGGTGCGCGCGGCCACCGGTCCCGAAGGACGGCCGCTGAGGGCCGGGGAACTGCTCGACATGCTCGGGTACGTCCAGCGGGCCCACGACCGCGAGCCGGAACCCCTCGCCCTCGCCCCGGCCCCGCCCGGGTCTCCGTGACAGAAGAGGTGAGAACCCCGTGCGACACACTCCGCCCCACCCCGTGCACACCCCGCCCCACCCCGTGCGCGCCGAGGACCCGCCCCCGCCTACCCGGGGGAGGCCCCCCGGCCGGAGACGAACGACGGGAACCGCCATGCCCGGAACGACCGCCCCCGCCCCCGCCCTCACCCTCGCCGTCGTCGGCGGCGGCCCACGCGGCATCGCCGTGCTGGAGCGGCTCGCCGTGCGCCTGGACGAGGCGGCCGAACGAGCCCGGCGCGCCGGCCTGAGACCCGCCGCCGTCACCCTCCACGCCATCGACGCCCACGAGGTCGGCGCGGGGCGGATCTGGCGCACCGACCAGTCCGGCTGGTACACGATGAACACCGTCGCGGGCCAGGTCACCATGTACTCCGGCGGTCCCGACGGCGGGCCGCCGCGACCGGGCGCCGGGCCCTCGCTCGGCGAATGGCTCGCCGCCCACGCCCGGCCCGGCGAACGCGTCACCGGGCCAAACGACTACGCCCCCCGGGCCGTGTACGGCCGCTACCTGCGTTCGGTGCACCGCTCGATCGCCGCCCATCCGCCGCCCCGCACGCGGCTCGTCTCCCACACCGCGCGGGTCGACACCCTCGTACCCCTGCCCGGGGGCGGCTACCGGCTCACCCTGGACCGTCCCCCGCACACCCTGCGCGCCCACGCGGTCCTGCTCGCCACCGGCCACCCGCGCAACGAGCCCGAGGCATCAGAGCGCGAGATGCTGTGCTTCGCCCACCGCCACCCGGGCGTGCGCTACGTCCGTGGCGACGCGGCGGCCGACCTGGAGGCCGAACTCGGCGAGTCCGCCGTCCCGCCCGGTGCCCCGATCGCCGTACGGGGGCTCGGACTCTCCTTCTACGATGTGCTGCTGACCCTCACCGTGGGCCGGGGCGGGCGCTTCGTCCGCGCCCCGGGCGGAACCCTGCGCTACGAACCCGGAGGCCGGGAACCGCGCATCCTCGCGGGCTCTCGCGGCGGGCTCCCCATTCCCGCGCGCGGACGCAACGAGAAGAGCCCCGGCCACCGTCACCGCGCGCTCTTCCTCACCCCGTCCGCGCTCGCCGCCGCCCGCGCGCGGCGTGCCACCGCCACAGGCGGCGACTCCCGGCTGGACTTCGCCGAGGACGTTCTGCCGCTGCTGCTGAAGGAGGTGGAACACGTCTACTGGACGGCGCACGTCCGGTCCCGCTCCGGGGCCCGGCGCGCCGCCCGCTTCGCCGTGCGCCACGCCGCCGCCCTGCACGAGGGCCGCGACGCCGCGGCGCTCCGCGCCCGCGAAGGGCTGGGCGACATCCCGCCGCTCGATCTGGCGGCGCTCGCCCGGCCGTTCGCCGACGAGGACTTCTCCGGCCCCGGGGAGTTCCGCGACCGGGTCCTCCGCGCCGTGGACCAGGATCTGGCCGAAGCCGCCCTCGGCAACGTCGGCGGCCCGCTGAAGGCCGCGCTCGACGTCCTGAGGGACATCCGCTCCACCCTCCGCGACGCGGTCGACCACGGCGGTCTGCTGCCCCGCTCCCACCGGGACGACTTCGTGCGCGGCTTCCTCCCGCTCAACTCGCTTCTGTCGGCGGGCCCGCCCGCCGAACGCGTCGAGCAGCTCCGCGCGCTGATCCACCGGGGCCTGGTCGAGATCGTCGGCCCCCAGACGGTGTTCCGGGCCGACGAGGAGCGCGGCCGGTTCACCGTCTCCTCACCCCGTGTGCGGGGCTCCACCCGCACGGCCGCCGTGCTCGTGGACGCCCGCGTCCCCGCGCCGGATCTGCGCCGTGACACCTCGCCTCTGACCCGATGGCTTCTCGCACAGGGGCTGATCAGGGAGTTCGTCACCGTGAGCCCCGACGGGGAGAGACACCCCACCGGCGGACTCGATGTCACCGACGGCTGCGGCCGGGTGCTGAACGGCCGGGGCGAGCCGATGGCCGGCCTCTACGCCCTCGGCATTCCCACCGAGCACACCCGCTGGTTCACCCAGGTCGGCGCGGGCCGGCCCGGGGTGCCCACCCGCTTCCACCAGGAGGCCGACGCGGTTGCCGCCGCGATGCTCGCCGACCGTCCGTCGGCGCGGGCCGCCGGGCCGCTCCGTCCCCGTCCCCGTCCCCGTCCCCGTCCCCGTCCCCGTCCCGCACGAGGACGCCCCGCCGCCGCTCCACCGGCCTCCCCGGAGCCGTACCCCTGCGCGCCGGACCCGTACCCCCGCGCGCCGGACCCGTACCGCCCAGCGCCGGAGCCGGCCGTGTCCCCGCACCCCACCGGGAAGGCCCCGCGATGAACACCCGACCCCCCTGCCCCACGGCCGTCTTCCGGGCGGCGCGCGACACGCTGCTGCGGCACCGCACCGATCCGGCCGCCGCCGGCCGGGACTTCCGGTGGCCGCGCCCCGCCGCCTTCAACTGGGCGCTCGACTGGTTCGACGCCGTCGCCGCCGACCCGGCCCGGCGGGACCGAACAGCGCTGCGCCTGGTGCGCGGAGCCCGCCCCGAGGACGACACCGTCCTCACCTGGGGGGAGCTGTCCCGCCGCTCCGCCCGGCTCGCCAACTGGCTCCACGGCCTCGGTCTGAGGCGGGGCGACCCCGTTCTGCTGCTGCTCGACAACCAGGAGGCGCTGTGGGAGACCATGCTCGCCTGCGTCGGACTCGGCGCCGTCCTGGTCCCGACCTACATCACCGCCACCGCCCCCGAACTCGACGACCGCGCCGAACGCGCGCGGGTGCGCTGCGTCGTCGCCGACGCCGCGCTGATCGAGCGTTCGCCGGGATGGCGCCCCGATGTCCCCCTCGCGATCGCCGTACCGGCCGCCGGGCCCGGCTGGACGTCGTACGAGGACCACCGCGCGGCCTCCGCGGCCTTCCGCCCCGACGGACCGACGGGCGCCCACGACCCGCTGCTGCGGTACTTCACCTCCGGCACCACCACCCGGCCCAAGCTCGTCGAGCACACCCACACCAGCTATCCGGTCGGCCATCTCTCCGGCATGTACTGGAACGGCCTGCTCCCCGGCGACGTCCACCTCAACCTCTCGGCGCCCGGCTGGGCCAAACACGCCTGGAGCTCCTTCTTCACCCCGTGGAACGCGGAGGCCGCCGTCGTCGCCCTGGACTCGGTGGCGTCCGCCCGGCCGGACGCCGTCCTCGACGTGCTGCGCACCCGCGCCGTCACCTCGTTGTGCGCCCCGCCCGCCGTGTGGCGCGCCCTCCTCGCCGAGGGTCCCGGACCCCGTCCGCCCGCGCTGCGGGAGGCGGTCTCCGCCGGTGAGCCCCTGGACGCGGGGCTGCTCGACTCCTTCCGGCGGGCCTGGGGAATCGATGTGCGCGACGGCTACGGCCAGACCGAGACCACCGCCCGCCTCGGCTGGACGCCGGGCACGAGCCCCCTCCCCGGCCATATCGGCAGCCCTCTGCCGGGCTGCGGGGCCCTGCTGATCGACCCGGACACCGGACGCGAGGCCGCCACCGGAACGCCCGGTGAGCTCTGTCTCGACCTCGCGGAGCACCCCGTCGGACTGATGCGGGGCTATCCGGACGACCCCGTCCGCACCGCCGAGACCTTCGCCGGCGGTCTCTACCGCACCGGGGACCTCATGGTCCGTTCCCCGGGCGGAGTGCTGCGCTGTCTGGGACGCACCGACGACCAGTTCAACTCCTTCGGCCACCGCCTCTCCCCGCAGGAACTGGAGGCCGCCGTGCTGCGCTGCCCGGCCGTCCGCGAGGCCGCCGTCGTCCCCGTGCCGGACCCGGCGGGCAGCCGGGTCCCCAAGGCGTACGCCGTCCTCGCGCCCGGAGCCCGCGCCGGCACCGCCGCCGAAGCGGTCTTCGCCCTGCTGCGGGCCGAACTCCCGGAGGAGAAGCGGATCCGCGCCCTGGAGTTCCGTGCCTCACTGCCGCGCACCCCCTCGGGGAAGGTGCGCCGCGCGGCCCTGCGGGACGCGCCCCCGGGGACGGAGCACCGGCCGAGAGCCCCGGGAACCCCGCCGACGACACGCTCCGGGGGGCCGGCGCCGGTGTGACCGTCCGCCGCGGCCGCACGTCTCCGGTCCTCCCCGGAAACGGTCCCCGGCGGCCCCGGCGGCCCCGGCGGCCCCGGCGGCCCGCCGGGAACGCCGTCGACGCCGTCCCGATCCCGGCGTCGACGAGGACGGGATCGGCGGACAGCCCCTGGCCGGACGGTGCGGGCGCGGGCGCGACGCCCGGGCCGGCGGAGCCGTCCCCAACCTGTCGGCCCGGGCACGGCCCCTCTCCGCCCGCCCCGGCGGGGACGACACGTCCTCCGCCGGACGCCCGGCCCGTGGCCGCTCCGTCCGTTCCGGAGCACGTCCCGTTCGCGCGCCCGGTCCGGGGCGTCCTCCCCGGGCCCCGGCGCCTGTCCCCGCCGCACGCCGCACGCCGCACGGCGTGTTCCCGTGAGGACGGGTCCCCGGCGGCCCGGCGCCGGCTCAGCGGTAGTAGACCGCCGTCCGCTTCCCGTCGACCTCGTGGACCTGGACGGGAGTGTCGAACACCTCGCTGAGCACCTCGGCGCGCATCATCGCGTCGACCGTGCCGGAGGCGGCGACACGGCCGTCGCGGAGGGCGATGATCCGGTCGGAGTAGGTGGCGGCGAAGTTGATGTCGTGGACGATCAGGACGACGGTCTTGCCGAGTTCGTCGGCGGCGCGGCGCAGCTGGCTCATCATCCGCACGGAGTGCTTCATGTCCAGGTTGTTGAGCGGCTCGTCGAGCAGGACGTACCGGGTGTCCTGGGCGAGCACCATCGCCACATAGGCGCGCTGCCGCTGTCCGCCGGAGAGCTGGTCGAGATAGCGGTGCTGGAGGTCGCCGAGGTGGAGGAATTCGAGCGCCTCGTCGATATGGGCGATGTCCTGCGGGGTCAGCCGTCCCCGACTGTGCGGGAAACGCCCGAAGGAGACGAGTTCGCGCACGGTCACCCGGGCGGTGAAGTGGTTCTCCTGGCGGAGGATGGACAGCGTCCGCGCCACGTCCTGCGACTTGGCCCGGTGCACGTCGAGACCGTCGACGGTCACGGTGCCCGACGTCGGCTCGGCGAGCCGGCCGATGATGGTCAGCAGCGTGGACTTGCCGGCGCCGTTGGGGCCCACGAGCGAGGTGACCCCGCCCGCCGGTATCCGCCCGGACACCGGACCGAGCACGACGTCGTCGCCGTACGCCTTGCGGATGTCGGTGAACTCGATCACAGGGTGCCCTTCCGGAGGAGATGGACGAGGAAGATCGCCCCGCCGAGGAACTCGATGACGACGGTGAGCATGCCGGAGGCGTAGAACACGTGCTCCATGACGAACTGGCCGCCCGCCAGGGTGATCAGTCCGATGAGGAACGCCATCGGCAGGACCACGGAGTGCCGGTGGGTGCCGGACATC
Organism: Streptomyces sp. NPDC001985; assembly: GCF_040296845.1. NCBI lineage: Bacteria > Bacillati > Actinomycetota > Actinomycetes > Kitasatosporales > Streptomycetaceae > Streptomyces > Streptomyces sp. NPDC001985. The sequence goes on along the minus strand of NZ_JBEOYB010000053.1, from coordinate 20,945 downwards.
TGGTAGGCGAGCATCGCGGTGACGAAGCCGAAGAAGGTCATGGGGCCCGCGAGCGCGGTCGACATCGCGATCAGCAGGGAGATCAGCAGCAGCATCAGCGACAGCTCGCGCTTGTGGGCGATGCCCAGGTTCGTGGCGGCGTCCCGGCCGAGGAGCAGCGTGTCGAGCCGGTGGCGGCGCTGCCAGACCACGGCCGCGACGACCAGGCAGACGATGCCCGCGACGGGCAGATACTCCGCCTCGGCGCTGCTGAGCCGTCCGAACAGCCGGGCCGAGAGCACGTCGTACTCGGCCGGTGAGAGCAGCCGCTGAAGGAAGTCGGACAGACTGCGGAAGGCCAGCCCCAGCACCACACCGACCAGCAGCAGCACATGGATGCTGCCCTTGCGGCCGGAGAACAGCCAGCCGAACAGCAGCATCGTGAAACCGGCCATCAGCAGTGTCTGGGTGACGAGCTTCGGCAGCCCGTCCGTCACGGCGAGCACACTGCCGCCGAAGACGGAGACCAGGAGGGTCTGCATCAGGATGTAGACGGAGTCGAACCCCATGATCGACGGGGTGAGAATCCGGTTGTGGGTGATGGTCTGGAACACCACCGTTCCCACGGCCTGGGCGAACGCGACCACCGTCATCGTCCCGAGCATGGTCAGCCGGCGCTCGAAGGCGAACGCGAAGGACCCCTCGATGAAGAGGAAGAGGAAGCAGACCACCGCGACGGCGGCGATCGCGCCCGCCACGGCGAGCCGCGCGGCGACGGGCAGCCCCCGGCGGGCGCGGCCGGACGAGGCCGCCGTACGGGCGCCGCCGCCGTCCCGGGCGGCACCGGACGGGGGCGCGGTGGCCGTCAGCCGGTTCTCAGACATGGGCCTTCCCTCGCTGACGCAGGATCATCACGACGAACACGACCGCTCCGACGGCCCCGAGCACCACCGTCGACGGAATCTCCAGCGGGAAGACGACGAGCCGCCCCACGAGATCGCAGGCGATCATCAGGGCCACGCTGCTGAGCACCACCCACGGGAGGTTCCGGCGGATGTCGTCGCCGCGTGCCATCGAGACGAGGTTCGGCACGATCAGGCCCAGGAAGGGGATGAATCCGACGACGACGGTGGTCACCCCCGTGGCCAGGGCGACCATGACCAGACCGGTGAACATGATCCGGCGGTAGGGGAGCCCCAGGCTGGTGGCGGTGTCCCGGCCGAGCCCGGCGATGGTGAAGCGGTCCGCCGCCAGATAGAGACCGACGACGATGGCCCCCACCACCCACAGCGGCTCGTAGTTCCCGCGCACCACCGAGCTGAACCCGCCCGAGCGCCAGGTGGCGAGCATCTGCAGCAGATTCGTGGACGAGGCGATGTACAGCGTCACCGCGCTCACCAGGGCGCCCAGCATGATGCCCACGATCGGCACGATCACCTGCGACTTGAGCGCGATCCGCCCGAGGACGACCAGGAAGACAAGAGCGCCGGCGAACGCGAAGGCGCTGGCGGCGCCCATCCGCACCATGGGCGAGGCGGCCGGTACGAGCAGGGTGAGGAGCAGGACACCGAGGGCCGCCCACTCGCTGGTGCCCGTGGTGGTCGGCTCGACGAAACGATTCTGTACGAGCATCTGCATGATCACGCCGGAGACGGCCATCGCGGCCGCGGCGAAGACCAGGGCGAGGGTGCGGGGCACCCGGGAGATCAGGAACATCCGCCGGGCCTCGGGGTCCGTGACCAGGGCGCGCAGATCGATGTCGTAACCGCCGATGAACAGCGAGGCGGTGACCAGGGCCAGCACGAGGAGTGCGGCCAGTATGAGCGGGAGTCGGCGCATGGGGCTTCCGGGACGGGTGGGGTGAGCGGCCCCCGGCTCAGCCGGGGGCCGCTCGGAGGTGGAAGTGTCAGCCGGCCGCGTTGAACGCGGTCGCCACCGTGGTGAAGGAGTCCGTGTACGCCTGGATGCCCTCGGTCAGGTAGAAGTCGCTGGACAGGTAGACGACCTGGTCCTTGGTGCGGAAGGTGGTCTTCTCCCAGGCCTCCATGCCGTCCACGACCTTCTTCGCGGCGATCGCCTCACCGGACTCGGGGCCCACGGCCGCGTCCCGGTCCAGCATGATCATCCAGTCGGGGTTGAGCTTGGCGATCGTCTCGGGGGCGAGCCCCGAGTTGTCGTGCACGGAGGTGCTCTCCTCGCCCTCGGCGGCGAGGACGTTCTTCAGGTTCAGCGGCTCGGCGAGCCGGCCGATCCGGCTGGCCCCGTTGTCGATCTTCCCGGCGCTGGCGACGGCGAGGAACACGCTCTCGCCCCGGGTGGCGTCGGTGGCCGACTTCTGCGCCTTGTCCAGGGCGGCGACGATCTCCTTGGCCTTGGCCTCCTCGCCGAAGATCTTCCCGAGCTGCTCGGTCTGGGTCCTCAGCGACGCGACGTACCCGTCCTTGGCCTCGTCGGACGGGGCGATGTCGATCGTCTTGCCGATCTTGGACAGCTTGTCGTGGTGGTCGGTGAACCGGTAGCCGCCGATGATGAGGTCGGGGCCACTGGCGTTGAGCGCCTCGAACTTGGGCTCACGGTGGGTGCCGACGTCCTTGATGGACGCGTCGTTCTTCCAGTCCTCGTAGCCCTCCTGCGGGAGGAGCGCCTTGGGCACCGCGACGGGCTTGACGCCGAACGCCTTGAGCGTCGCGAACGACGTGTTGTCGAGCGCGGCGACCTTGGAGGGCTTCCGCGGTACGTCGAGCCGGCCCTGGGCGGTCGTGACGGTGACCTCACCCTGGCTCTTGTCCGATTCGGACGCCTTGCCGGACTCCCCGCACGCGCTCAGCGCGATGCCCGCGCACAGGACCGTGCTGGTGACGAGGATGGACTTGCGAAAACGGACGGAACGCACGGCGGATGACTCCCGGGGACACAAGGCGCGACGGAACACCGCAGGGTGATGAAGCCGCGAAGATCTGATGACTTAACTGAGCCTAACCTAACCATGAATCGATCTTTTCGGAGGGTCCACTTCCGCTTGCTGCCGCCGCTCCGCCGGCCGGTGCGGCCCGGCGGGCCCCGCGCCCTCCCTCCCCCCGGCAGTCCCCGGCGGGGCGGTGACTACCATGATTGTTCGCACTCGTGACGAAGGGACCGATCCGCTCATGGCGCCCAAGAGCAAGCCCCCTGTCGTACTCCTCCACGATGTCGAGGCCGTTCACGCGGATCTCGTCACCGCGCTGGAGGCGGCCGGTCCGTCGTCCCGGCCCGGGCTCCAGGAGGCCCTGCGCATCGTCGGACACCACCGCTCGCTGACCGATGAGGAGCGGACGGCGGAATGGGTGCGGCGGACCCTCCGCGACGCGGACGCCGATCCGGCCCGCGACCATGTCCACGCCGTCAAGGCGCTGCGCGAGGCCGTGCCCGGACTCGGTCTCATCGCCGCCAACGACCTCGTCAGGACCTCCGGCCGGGGCCGGGCCTGAGGACCGGGGGCGACGCCGCCCCGCCGCTCACCCGCTCCGGACTCCCGCCCGCCGCGCGCGGGCCCGCCGCGACGGGCGCCGCCGCCCCGTCCGGCGGGGAGCGGAGCAGGGCCCGGGGCAGCTCGCTCACAGATCCCACTGTTCGAGGAGCACCCCCGCGGGGTCGGGGCCGAGAGGAGCGGCGGCCGGACCCTGGAGGGACTGCTCGGTCCAGATGACCTTGCCCTCCGCGGTGTAGCGGGTGCCCCAGCGATCGGCGAGCTGGGCCACCAGGAAGAGCCCTCTCCCGCCCTCGTCGGTGAGCAGCGCCCGGCGCAGATGCGGGGAGGTGGCTGATCCGTCGAAGACCTCGCAGATCAGCGAGGTGCTGTGGATGAGCCGTACGGTCACGGGCTGCCCGGCGTAGCGGATGGCGTTGGTGACGAGTTCGCTGAGGATCAGTTCGGTGGTGAAGACGATCTCCTCCAGACCCCAGTCCCGGAGCGTGCGGGCGCACGCGGCGCGCACGGTGCCCACCGCCGCGCTGTCGGACGGCACGTCCCACTCGGCGATCCGGTCGGGGTCCAGCCGTTCGGTGCGGGCCACCAGCAGGGCGATGTCGTCCTGGTGTCGGGCTCCCGGCATGGCGGGCAGCAGCGCCTCGCAGGTCTCCTGGGCACTGATACCGGGCCGTCCGGCGACCGCGTCCCGGAGCCGGGCGAGGCCCGTGTCGATGTCGTGGTCGCGGCTCTCGATCAGCCCGTCGGTGTAGAGGATCAGGCGCGAGCCCGCGGGGAGCCGGAGCACCGCGGTCTCGATGGGCAGTCCGCTGCCGGTGCCGAGGGGCGGTGAGACGGGGACGTCGGGGAACTCGAACCGGCCGTCGGGCAGGGCCAGTCCGGCCGGCGGGTGCCCGGCCCGGGCCATGGCGCAGTCACCGGTCACCGGGTCGTAGACGGCGTACAGGCAGGTGGCCCCCGTGATGTCGAGGCCGTCGCCGTTCGTCCCGTGCTCCTGGTCCATGCGGGTGACCAGCTCGTCCAGGTGGCTGAGGATGTCCTCGGGAGGGAGGTCCAGGGCGGAGAAGTTGTGGACCGCGGTGCGGAGCCGTCCCATGGTGGCCGCGGCGTGCAGGCCGTGGCCGACGACATCACCGACGACCAGGGCCACCCGGCTGCCGGGCAGCGGAATGACGTCGAACCAGTCACCGCCCGCACCGGCCTCGGCGGGAAGATAGCGGTAGGCGACGTCGACGGCCTCCTGGACGGGCAGATGGCGCGGCATCAGACTGCGCTGGAGCGTGACGGCCATGGCGTGCTCACGGGTGTAGCGGCGCGCGTTGTCGAGGGAGACGGCGGCGCGGGCGGTGATCTCCTCGGCCAGCGCGCGGTCCTCCTCGTCGAAGGGATCGGGCCGCTCCGAACGCCAGAAGGTGGCGATGCCGAGAAGGACTCCTCTGGCCCTCAGGGGCGCGGTGATCAGGGAGTGGATGCCGTCCTCGACGATCCGCCGGGCCCGTTCCGGGGCCTGCGCGTGCCAGCCCGGGGCGTCGGCCAGGTCCGGTTCGAGGACGGCCCGGCCGGTGATCATTCCCTGCGCCTGCGGGGTGGAGGGGACCGGACGGATCAGCTCGCCCTCCGGATAGAGCGGGGGATGCTCACGGATGCCCGCCAGGCACACCCGGCGCAGCTCCTGTTCCGTGCCGTGGACCTCCTCGCCGCGCAGGACGGGCTCCGCCAGGTCGACGGTGACGAAGTCGGCGAACCGGGGGACGGTGGCCTCGGCCAGCTCTCTCGCGGTGCGCGGCACTTCGAGGGTGGTTCCGATGCGGGTCCCGGCGTCGTGGAGGATCTCCAGGCGGTGGCGGGCCGTCTCGGCCCTGGCGGAGGCGGCGCGGAGTTCGGTGGTGTCCCGCACCGTCGCGACCCGGCTCCGCCGGGCGGTGGCGCCCTCGGTGGGGCGCTGGCTGATGACGAGGGTGCGGTCCCCGACGCGGTGGAACTCGTCGGTCGCCTCCCGGCCGGAGACGAGCAGTTCCGCGATCTCGGGGGGCAGGTCCGTCCGGGCGACCGCGCGGCCCTCGGTGTCGGCGGGCAGGTCCAGGATGCGCCGGGCCTCGTCGTTGGCGAGCAGGAACTTGCCGTCGGTGTCGACGATCAGAACACCCTCGCGCACGGAGTGGAGCACCGCGTCGTGGTGATCGTACAGCCGGGTGATCTCGGCGGGGCCGAGTCCATGGGTCTGCCGCAGCAGCCGCCGGCTGAGGAGCGCGCCGCCGCCGACGGTGAGCAGGACGGCGCCGCCGGTGGCCGTCAGAACGAGCGGCAGCCGCTGTGCGGCGGCGGAGTTGATACGGGCGATGGTGATCCCCGCCCCGACGGCTCCGACCACGACCCCGTCCGCCCGCCGGACGGGAACATAGGCCCTGACCTGCGGGCCGAGCGATCCCGTTCGCTTCTCGACCACGGTCCGGCCCCGGAGCAGGAGAGGCAGCCTGGCCGAACTGCGCTTGCCGATGCGGTTGCTCAGCGGATGGGTGAGACGGGTGCCCCTGCGGTTGAGGACCACCACGAAGTCGACGTCGGCACCCTCGCGGGCCTTCTCCGCGCGGGGCTGGAGGATCGCCGTCGGATGCGCGGACTCGATCGCCGCCGCCGTGCCGGGGGCGTCGGCGAAGCCCTCGGCGAGGGCGAGGGAGCGGCTGCGGGCCTCCTGTGCCTTCTCCTGGCGTGCCATCAGCAACAGCAGCAGAACCGCTCCGGCGGCGAGCAGCAGCACGACGGCGAGCTGGAGCAGGAACATCTGTCCGATGACACTGCGGGCTCCCCAGAGAGGACTGCCCCCTCCGCGCCGGGCGGATCGCTTCCTCCCGGTCGCCGGAGAGACATCCTCGGAACGCTTCATTCCCTCCATAGTGCACTTATATCGTTACTTATATGGCTGTACAGGAGTAACTCTGCCTCCGAGCAGGCGTGTCGGCCGTGAATGGTTCAACGGACCCGCGCGCCGCACGGAGAAGGCGGCGGCCCGGCCGCCTCGGCGGGCTCGGGCCGGCCGAGGACCGGCGCGCCGGCGGTGCCCCGCCCCGGGGGTACGGCACGGTGCCCCCGGCGGCCCGTCTCCGGCGGCCGCGGCGCGCCCTCGCAGCGAGCACCGGCCGGGCCGCGTGAACGCGGGGCAGCGCTCCAGCGGCCTCTTCCGGCCGGTGGAGCGCGGCCCCGGTGGGTCCGTTCGCGCCGGGTGAGCCGGTCCCCGGCCGGCGTGAAGGCCCGCCGTTCCCTGTCAAGGAGCGCGGAACGGACCACTGTGCCGGAGATCAGGACAGTTCCCGCAGCGACCGGATGGACGGTCCCGGGGGAGGGCAGGACGGTTCCGCCGAACATGTCGAGCGATCCAGGGAGCGGAAGAATGAAGGCTCATGCGATGAGGCGGGTCAGGATGGTGGCGGCTGCGCTCCTGCTGTTCACGGCGGCGGCCACTCCGGCCGCCGCCGCGGCGGACAGTGGCTGGCAGGGCGCCGCCGACACCCCGTGGAACTGGAAGAACGCCAATGGAATGAAGTGTCTGGAGATACCGGGCGGCAGCACCGCCTACGCCTCACCCGCCACCCAGCGGACGTGCGACGGCACGAACTGGCAGCTCTGGGTGAATGAGGTCAGCGGGAAGCTGACAGAGATCAGAAACCACCACACGGGTATGTGCCTGGACGCCGCCAACGGCAGCACGGCAGACGGTGCGATCATCGCGCAGCGGACATGCAACGGTATGACATGGCAGAAGTGGCGTGCGTTCTTCCAGAGCAGCGGCGCCTATCAGATCGTCAACGAGCACTCCCAGAAGTGCCTGGAGGTCCTCGGCGGCAGCACGGCGGACGGCGCGAGTGTCGTCCAGCGCTCCTGCACCCCGGTGCCCTGGCAGTACTGGTACTGATCGCCGGCCGGAGACGACCGGCCCCGCCGGCCCCTCGCCCAGTGGTACGGAGCGCTCTGCCCGCCCCTGCCACGGGGGCGAGCAGCCCCGCGCGGGCGCCGGAACCCTCCGGACGGGGAACCCCGCTCCCGGCCCGACCGGCGGCCCGGGCAACCTCATGCGCCGGACCGCCGACCGGCGCCGGACCGGTGTCGTCCCACCCGTGCCACTCCGCCTCCCGGACGGCCGTCGGGATGAGGCTCCCCGGAGCGTCCTCGCCGGGCCCGGTGGTCGCCCGCTCCCCGGGCGCGCCGCCCCGCGCCTCCCGGACCTGGTGCACTCGCCCCCGGGCCCCGGGAGAGCGGTGTGGGGTCCGAGTCGTCCGCGCGGCGGACCCCGGTGACGGCGACGGTGCCCTCCTGGTCCGGCAGCCGGGCAGGGGCCCCGGTGCCGCGGCCGGCGGATCGACCCGGCCGGCGGCAGGCTGGTGTCGTGCCCGGCGCCCGCGCCGACGGGACGAGGGCCCCGTCACCGCACACGAAAACCCCGCGACCCCGGCGGTCGTCCCCGGGATACTGGGCGCCCATGGACGAGGTCGAAGTCGTGGTTGCCCATGCCGAGCGCGCCACCCTGCGCGTCGGTGACATGTTCCTGAAGGTGGACGCCGATCAGGCGCGCGTCGACGCCGAGGTCGAGGCGATGTCCCTCGCGCCGGTCCCGACCCCGGCGATCCTGTGGCGCGAGCCGCCCGTACTCGCGATCGCCGCACTCCCGGGGACGGCGCTCGGGCGCCTCGGCGGGCCGTCGGCCGGGTCACCCGGGGCATGGGCCGCGGCGGGCGCCGCCCTCCGTACGCTGCACGACGCGCCCCTGCCGCCGCGGACGGGCCGGGCCGGCCGGAGCACCGTCGCCCTGGCGGCGGAACTCGACGACGAGTGCGCGTCGCTCGTGACGAACGGTGTCCTCCCCGCCGGCCTGGTCACCCGCAACCGCGAGGTCGCCGAGGCCGCGCTCCGGCCGTGGACACCGGCGTTCACCCACGGCGACCTGCAGATCGCGCACGTCTTCGTCGACGGCGGCAGGGTCACCGGCATCATCGACTGGTCCGAGGCGGGCCGGGGTGACGCCCTGTACGACCTGGCCACCCTCACCCTCGGACACGAGGAGCACCTCGACGACGTCATCGCCGGCTACGGCAGCGGCGTTGATCTCGGCGTGATCCACGCGTGGTGGTCGCTGCGAAGCCTGCTCGCGGTTGGCTGGCTGATCGAGCACGGCTTCGACCCCTTCGCACCGGGCTGCGAGGTCGACGTGCTGCGGTCCCGGATGTGAGGCCGCGCGGGCCGGGGGACCGTTGTCAGTGGCGGGTGCCATCATCGCCGTACGGCCTCGGTGGAGGGGAACCCCGTTCGACCGGCGGGAGTTCGCCACCCCCGGTGGCGCGGGGTGTCCACCGGCGGACGGAGGCGCGCCCCACCGGGCCGCCGGTCGGCCCACGGACAGGACGGAGGAGGGCGATACTGATCGTGAGAGTCGCTCTCGGCACGCGGGGCAGACGCCCCGGACACGGGCCGGGCGGCGCGGACGTACCTGTGCCGGTGTCTTCGAGGGGAGCTGTTCATGACCACGGCGAAAGACCTGTTCATCATCGCCATGGGCCCGGAGGCCGGGCACTCCGTGGGACAGGGCGATCTGTCGCTCGCCCTCGCGGGGGCCGAGCTGATCGATCTCATCGGTGCGGGGACGGTCGCGGTGGACGGCGACCGCATCGTGCCGGGCGGGCCGCCGGCCCCGGACGACCGGCTCGTGGCGGGGGCCGCGGCGGAAGTCGTCCGGCAGGAGCCCCATGAGCGGATCGAGGAGTGGCTGTGGCGCCGGGGCCGGGATCTGTCGGCCGTGTACCAGGCCGCCCTGGAGGAGGACGGCGAGCTGATCCGCGGGCGAAGCGGCGCGTCGCCCTTCGGTCCACGGCGGGTGGAACCGGCCGACACACCCTCGCGCCACCGGGCGGTCTCCCGCTGGGAGGAGGCCGAACCCGTCCTGGGCGCCCTCGCCGCGGCTGTGGGTATCGGCACCGAGGAGTCCGGCGATGAGCCCGGCCTCACGGACGAGGCGGTGACCGCCGTGGTGGCCGCCGTCCACGACGCGGTGATGGAACTGGAGGCCGTGCGCCAGAGGAGGTCCATCGAGAGCGCGGCCTTCGCCAACCTCTGGCGCGGGGTCTGAGCGCGCCGGGGAGGGCGCGGCGCCGCACCGGGCGGCGAGGGGAGAGAGCGGCCACCGGCCGGCAGCGGGGACGACGCCCACCGCGGGTGGTGCCGGGCCGGCCCGGCCACCGCCGTACGGGACAGCGTGAGCGCGGGCCCGCCGGGGCGCTCACGCGCGGAAGGGCGAGGCCCAGGGGACCGGGCCGGTGACCGCCCGGGGAGACGGTCCCGCTCAGCGCGTGGACACCCGGAAGGTGCTGAGCACGGCCTTGTGGTCGGTCGGCCACGTCCAGGTGGGCTCCCAGAACCTCTCCCTGCCCGGCTCCTGGACCCGCTCGTTGCGCACAATGGTGCTGGACGGGCCGACGATCACGCTGTCGAGCAGCCGTATCCGCCGGTCCGGGTGGTAGAAGACGAAGTCGATCCGGTCCCGCTCGTCCGCCTTCGGCGCCCAGGTGAGCTGCCCCACGTCGGCGCCCGGGTTGTCGCTCGGCCAGGTGAAGCCCGGCCTGCGGACGGGGTCCGGGTGGATCACGCGATAGCTGTCGCGGAAGCCGGCGTCCTCGATCGCCTTCGTGGTCGACCACATGACGACGGCGCCGTTGTGGTCGAACCGGTTCCGGGTCCGGCGGGTCCAGTCCCGGTGAGAGGGCTCGTTGAAGTCACCGGCCAGCAGCGTCAGCCGCCCCTTGGCGCGCTCCCTCGCGGCGTCCGCGAGCACCGTCCTCGTCACCTTCGTGCGTCCCGACGCCGTGTTGAGCCGTGTGATCAGCCCGGTATCGGTGACCGGACCGGTCGGGATCTCGTTCCAGCCGTACTCGGAGGTCTCCAGGGGCGACGGCGTGCCGCCGCCGTAACCGCGCGGCAGATAGGTGACGTAGTAGCGGTACTCCAGATGCCCGGAGTAGGCGGCGACCTCGGTGCCGTCGACCGAGACGACCGCCTTCGACCAGTACGGGAAGGACGCGTGCTCGATGATCGGGTAGCGCGAGATCACCGCGGGGTCGACCGGGTTCTCGTTGTCGAAGTAGGTCAGCCCGCGCTCGGCGAGATCGGCCAGGAGATGGGCCACCCGCTCCGGGTTCGACTCGCTGAGCATCACCACGTCCGGTTCCACCGCGGCGATGGTGTCGGCGATTCCCGCCCGGCCGCCCGGCACCCGGCTGCCGCCGAGCCAGATGTTGAACTGCATGACCCTGAGCGTTCGGTGCGAGGGCCCGCGGTGCTTCCGCCCGTCCCTCGGGGCGGCCTCCGCCGTTCCCGTGGCGAGCACTCCCGCTCCGACGGTCGCGCCGACCATCCCGAGCACTTCGCGACGCTTGACCATCCGTGACCTCCAGTGAGTGCCATGTATCCATGGCCCGGTCACGATCCGACACGGGCCGGGACAAGCGTCGAGGCCTCTCGTGTATGACGCGTGAACTCAGGAGCAACGTCAGATGTTGAATGATCAATAGTGTCTCCGGGGGGTGGTGCGGCCGTCAGCCGCACCCTCGCCCACCGGCCCCGGAGCACATGACAAAGGCAAGGAGAGCGCTCTCCTTGCCATGCTCAACTTATAGCGCACGGGGGGGCTTGCCACAAGGCCCCGGTGCCGGCGGAAAATCGTCCACCGACGCCACCAGCAGGTGGTTCGACGGAGTGGGAGGCGCCGGTCGCGATGACGGAGACGTACGTGCTGGATCTTGAAGAGGCCGACGAGACGCGGACAGCGGCCGTCGGCGGCAAGGGCGCGCAGCTGGGCGGGCTGTCGCGGATCGACGGCATCCGCGTGCCGGACGGTTTCTGTGTGACGACGGATGCCTTCCGGCGGGTGATGGCGGATGTCCCGTCGATCGGCGACCGCCTCGACCGGTTGTCCCGGGTGGACCCGGACGACCGGGAGGCCGTCCGCACGCTCAGCGCGGAGATCCGCCGGGCCGTCGAGGGGACCCCCGTCCCGGACGACCTCGCGGAGGCGGTCACCGGCGCGCTCTCCCGGCACGGCGAACGGGCCACCGCCTATGCCGTACGGTCCAGCGCGACGGCGGAGGATCTGCCGACGGCCTCCTTCGCCGGGCAGCAGGACACGTATCTCAACGTGGTGGGGCCGGCGTCGGTGCTCCGGCACATCAGCCGCTGCTGGGCCTCGCTCTTCACCGAACGGGCCGTGGTCTACCGGCGGCGGAACGGCATCGACCACCGCACGGTCCACATGGCCGTGGTCGTGCAGCGGATGGTGTTCCCGGAGGCGTCCGGCGTCCTGTTCACGGCCGACCCCGTCACGGGCAACCGGAAGGTCGCCACCGTGGACGCCGGTTTCGGTCTCGGTGAGGCCCTGGTCTCCGGTCTGGTCAACCCGGACGTCTTCGCGGTGCGGGACGGTGGGATCGTCACCAGGACCATCGCCGCCAAGGAGCGGGCCGTCCACGCCCTGCCGGCCGGCGGCACGCGGGAGGTGGCGGTCGACCCGGGGCGGCAGCGGGAGCCCGCGCTGACCGATGCGCAGGTCGTCCGGCTCGTCCGGCTCGGGCGCCGGATCGAGGGACACTTCGGCCGCCCGCAGGACATCGAATGGTGTCTGGTCGAGGACGGTTTCCGGATCGTTCAGAGCCGGCCGATCACCACCCTGTTCCCCGTTCCCGCCGCCGAGGCCGGCGACCCGGAGAACCGTGTCTATGTCTCGGTCGGCCATCAGCAGATGATGACCGACCCCATGAAACCCCTGGGTCTGTCCGTGTGGCAGCTGACGGCCATGGCGCCGATGCGGGAGGCGGGCGGGCGGCTGTTCGTCGACGCCACCGGGCGGCTGACCTCGCCCACGGGCCGGGCCGGCCTCCTGGAGCTCATCGGCAGAGGTGACCCGCTGGTGCGGGACGCGCTGGAGACCGTTCTGGACCGCGACGACTTCATCCCGCTGCTCCCGGACCCGGAACCCGGCCCGGCCCGGGACCCCGGCGGGCCGCCGGCCCCGATCGGGACGGACGCGGCCGTCGTCACCGGGCTGGTCGAACGCAGCCGGGCCTCGGTCGCGGACCTGGAGCGCGCTGTCGCGACGAAGACCGGACCGGCGCTGTTCGACTTCCTGCTGGAGGCCTTCGACGAGCACCGGCGGGTGATCGCCGATCCGCTGAGCCTCCAGGTCATCACGGCGGGAATGGAAGCCACCTGGTGGCTCAACGACCGGCTGCGGGAATGGCTGGGGGAGAGGAACGCGGCCGACACGCTCACCCTGTCCGCCCCCGGCAACATCACCTCCGAGATGGGACTGGAACTCCTGGACGTCGCGGACGCGATCCGCCCGCACCCCGAGGTGGTGGCGTTGCTGCGGCGCGTCGCCGACGAGGACTTCCCGGACGGGCCGGACGACTGGCTGGACGCGCTGGCGGAGCTGCCGGGCGGAGCCGGGGCGCGCGAGGCCCTGGAGGGCTACCTCGACCGGTACGGCATGCGCTGCACCGGCGAGATCGACATCACGCGACCGCGCTGGCGCGAGCGGCCCGACGCACTCGTTCCGGCGATCCTCGACAACATCAGGAACTTCGGGCCGGGCGCCGCCGGCCGGCGCTTCGAGGAGGGGCGGCGGACGGCGCTGGAGAAGGAACTCGACGTGCTGGCCCGTCTGCGGGCCCTGCCGGACGGGGACCGCAGGGCCGACGAGACCAAGCGGATGATCGACCGGGTGAGGACCTTCATCGGCTACCGCGAGTACCCGAAGTACGACATCGTCAGCCGCTACCTCGTCTACCGGCGGGCTCTGCTGGCGGAGGCGGCGCGCCTGGCGCGGGCCGGCGTGCTGACCGAGCGGGAGGACGCGTTCTTCCTCACCTTCGGGGAGTTCCACGAGGCCGTGCGCTCACGGCGGGTGGACGACGGGCTGGTCCGGCGGCGCGCGGAGGAGTTCCGGTCGTACGCCGCGCTCACCCCGCCCCGGGTGCTCACCTCCGACGGCGAGGCCGTCACCGGGACGTACCGGCGCGAGGACGTGCCGGCCGGTGCCCTGGCCGGCCTGCCGGTCTCCGCCGGGACCGTCGAGGGAAGGGCGCGGGTCGTCCTCGACATCGCGGACGCCGATCTCGAAGCGGGCGACATCCTGGTCACGACCTTCACCGACCCCGGCTGGTCGCCGCTGTTCGTCGGGATCGCGGGCCTGGTGACCGAGGTGGGCGGTCTGATGACCCATGGCGCGGTGATCGCCAGGGAGTACGGTCTGCCGGCCGTGGTGGGCGTGGACCGCGCCACCCGGCTGATCCGGGACGGGCAGCGCATCCGGGTGCACGGAACCGACGGCCACATCGAGTTCCTCACCTGACCGCCGGTGCCCGGTTCCTCGGACGGTGTGCCGGGGCGGCGTCGTGACCGGTGGGCAGGGCGTGCGGGTCCGCCCCGTACCCGCGGCCGGGCACCCTTGTTGAACCGACTGTCACGCGGCGGGTGCGCTGCCGGTCTCCGGCGCGCCCGCCGCTCCGCGTGTCCGGGCCGACGGCCGGCGGGGCGCGGTTCAGCCCGGCGGGGATCGCTTCCCGGAGCGGCCGGAGAACGGAACAGGGACGGAATGGCCGAGCCCATCTCCTCCGCGAAACGCTGAACAGCGTGTCCGGAAATTCGGTTTATTCCTTGTCCGTTCGTGGGTGCGAGGTCCTCAACGCGCCGATCAGCGGTCGACGACGATCAAGCCATTCCCTGCGCTGCGGCCCCCGATAGCGTGGGCGGTATAGACCGGTGGCAGTTCGCGGCCAACGGATGGATCTTGGTTGCGCATCCTGTCCGGGTGCCGAACGAGCGCCTCGCGATGGGCGGCCGCAGCCCGGATCGCGCCGCCCGGCCGGCTTTTCGAGCACGGCCCGGAACCTCGCGCGGGATTCGCGAAAGGTCCCGGCCACTCGTGCGTTTCCTAACGGTGTGTCAAAATGCGAGGCGTGCGACCGGAAACGCAAACGCGCCTACCACAATCCGCGTCGACTGCGCACTCTCCGGGCGGCGAGATCGAGTCCGTTGTGACGATCCGAACCAGCGGCCGGAAAAACACCTAAATCGCCAGAATTGAGGTTGGGGCCGCCCGCACGATGTCTGGTTGACCTCAGTCAGAGGCGGTACGGTCATGTCCACGGTTGTACCTGGCTGTTCGTTCGATCGCTGTAGATGCATCATCGAAGCCCGCTGCGGCGGGTACTTGAGTGTAGGGGACCAAGGGGAGCGAACCAGGGACTGCGGCGGGAATGCCGCAGAGAATGAGAGTGAGGGCATGTGTCAGCAGCGCGCGGCGGTGAGGATGTGAGCGCTCTTGTCCGGCGGCGTTCCGACGCTCACCACATTGTCGAGGTGGGTTCCCGGAATCGGGCTGCGTCGTTCTGCGATGTCCCGGTGCATGGGGGTGGGGAGACGGGGATGAACGGACACTGGATTCCGCACATCGAGGTCGCCTTACTGGGTTCCCTGGTTGTGCGGGTGAACGGAAATCCGGCGGTGCCGTCCGCGCCGAAACTCAGACAGCTCGTCGCGCTCCTGCTGCTGCACGCGAATCGCGCGGTCACGATTCCCGTGTTGGCCAAGGAGCTGTGGGAGGATCACCCGCCTCCGAGTTCGGTGGCCACCCTCCAGAACTATGTGCGTCATCTGCGCAAATTCCTTGGGAAATCGCTGGGTGTCACGCCCGAACAGGTCATGCGCGATGTTCTTCTGACGAAGTCCGGTGGATATCTCTTCCATATCGAGTCCGGTGAGACGGATCTTCAGGTTTATGAGCGAACCCTCGCCGATGGGCGGGCCGCCCTCGCCGAGGGGCGCGATGAGGTGGCGTCGCATCGCATCGGGGAGGCATTGAGTGTGTGGCGCGGCTCCCCGATGGCCGATGTGAAGCCGGGGCCGCTGCTCGACGTACAGATCATGCGGCTCCGGGAGTCCCGGCTCATCGCGCTGGAGCAGCGCATCGAGGCCGATATGCGGTTGGGGCGGCACTACGACGTTCTGAGCGAGTTGATAGAGCTGGTCGCCGAGCACCCGCTGAACGAGAGTCTGCACGCCCAGCTGATGCTCGCCTTTCACCGCTGTGGCCGTCGCTCCCAGGCTCTGGCCACCTTTCAACGGCTGCGTCGGCTGCTGAACAAGGAGTTGGGCGTGGGGTCCTCCCTGAGACTGGAGAGGCTGCACCGGGCGATCCTCACCTGCGACCCGATCCTGGACATCCCACAGAACACGGGAGCCCATGTGGTGGTCAACCGGCTGATCGGCACGGTTCCCCGATCGGCCTGAGCCCCTCGGCGATCTCCGCCCCGTGCCGGTGCCCGGGCAGCCGTCGACGGGGACCCGGCCCTGTCTCTCCCCGGCGCGGGCGGTGCCGCCGTCCCGGTCACAGCAGCGCCGGGCCGTGGGGTGGGGTGGCGGGCGCGAAGACCGGGAGTCCGCGCAGCCGCTGAAGACCGAGTGCTTCCAGCTCCGCCACGTGCTGGCGGCTGAGCGCCATGAGGAAGTCCTCCTGGGCTCGGGCCATGGCCCGGCGCTCCCGGATGTCGCCGGCGTACATGCGCACCAGATCCCGGCCGATGGCGATGTGCGCGGGCTCGTCCGCCTCGATGGTCTCGATGTCCTTCATGATGTCGGGCGAGGTGACCAGCCGCAGGACGTTCTTCTCCTGCCGGTCGTGGACCGAGAGGACGACCTCGCCCGAGTACTGGTTCGCCGCCGCCAGTTCGGCGGCGGAGGCGCTGCTCACCTGGGTGCTCAGCATCTCCCGCAGATGGGAGGGGACCGAGTAGCGCTGGAGCCGCCACTCGCCGTTGCGCCGTTTGACGGCGGCGGCGAATATCTCGTAATGGCGGGTCTCCTCCACGATCTGCTGGGTCAGCCGGAGTTTGAGCAGCACTTCGGAGTCCGGGAGCAGGGTGATCTGCCGGGCGGGGGTGACCGCGCCGAAGTACCACTCCCCGAACGACCGGCGCCGCAGATAGGCGATCTCCCGTTCGATCCGCTCCTCCGGCGGCACACCGAGGAGGGCGTAGGCATCGGGGTCGTAGAGGTCGTTGGCGATCGCCATGGCGCGGTCGTAGAGCGTGTCGGCGAAATCGGTGTCCGACGGTTCTCCCAGACGGGAGTCCTCCAGAGCCGAGAGCTGGGGCAGGGAGAGAGAGGCTCCCTCATCCATGACTTTCCTCCTTGACGGACCCCGGAGGGGCGGTGGACCGGCCGGACCGGTGAGGGGGGAGTGCGCACGCGGTGCCGGCGGCCGCGTCCGGGTGTCGTACGACGGCTCACCGGGCGGTGGCTCACCGGGCGGTGGTCCACAGGGCGGTCGTGGGGTGCCGGTCGGCGGGGCGGGATCGTTCACGGCGCCGCTCCCTCCCGCCCGCCGGCGAGCGCCGTGCGCACGGTGCCGAGCACCTCGTCCCGGCAGTGGTCGATGAAGAAGTGCCCCCCGGGGTACAGGTGGGTGGCGCAGGGGCCGGAGGTGTGCCGCTTCCAGCCGTCGAGCTGCCCGGCCGACACCCAGGGGTCGCCGTCACCGCCGAACACGGTGACGGGACACTCCAGCGGGGGACCGGGCGACGGCACATAACTCTCGCTCATCGCGAAGTCGGCCCGGACGACGGGGACGACATGGTCCATGAGCGCGGCGTCGTTGAGGATGTCCTCGGGGGTGGCGCCGTACTCGCGCAGGACCTGGATCAGCGATTCCCGGTCGAGCCGGCTGAACGGCCGCTCGGGGCTGCGGATGTGCGGCGCGGCCCGGCTGCACACGAACAGGTGCGCCACCCCGCGGCCCATCGCCTCCAGCCTCCGGGCCACCTCGAAGGCCAGGACCGCGCCCAGGCTGTAGCCGAACAGGGCGATGGGCTCGCGGTCGGCGGCGAGGACCGGTGTGAGCGAGTCGGCGACCGTGTGGAGATGGCGGGCGGGCGGGAGGCGGGTGAGCCGGCCGCGCCCGGGCAGCTCGATCGTGACCGTCTCCACGTCGGGGGCGAGGTGTGTTCCCCAGGAGCGGTAGAAGGTCGAGGACCCCCCGGCGAACGGCAGGCAGTACAGGCGCAGACGGGACGCGGGCAGCCGGTGGTGGCAGTCCAGCCAGTCCGGTGTCACCACAAGGGAGTCGGTCATCGGGCCTCCGCCGCGAGGGTGCCCGGCAGCGGCAGCGCCGCCGGCCGGGCGGTGAGCCGGACCGGCATGCGCTTGAAGCCCGCGACGAAACTGGACACCAGGTGATCCACCGTCCCCGCCGGCTCGATGCCCTCCACCCGGCTCGCCAGCTCGGAGACGAACAGCCTCAGGGCGACCCGGGCGAGTCCGGCGCCGATGCAGAAGTGCGGTCCGTAGCCGAAGGCGACATGCCGGTTGGGCGTGCGCGCGACATCGAAGGTGTACGGGTCGGGGAACACCGCGTCGTCGCGGTTGGCCGAACCGAGCCAGGCCGTCACGGGCTCACCGGCCCGGATCAGTTGTCCGTGCAGCTCGATGTCGCTGACCGCGTACCGCATGAAATGGCTGGCCGGTGAGGTCCAGCGCAGGCCCTCCTCGACACAGGTGTTGATCAGGGCGGGGTCCCGGGCCAGCCGGGCGTACTGGTCGGGGTGTTCGGCGAGGGCGAGGACGGTGCCACTGGTGGTGTGCGGGGTGGTCACATTGGCGCCGAGCAGCAGGCTGTAGCAGTTGAACAGGATCTGCTCGTCCGTGAGCGGCTCCCCCTCGAACCGCATGGACATCAGCACGCCGATGAGGTCGTCGCCGGGGTCGCTCCGGTCGCGCCGCTTGAGCTCCTCGTGGAAGACGGCGAACAGCTCGTGGTGCGCCTGGCGCAGGGTGTCCAGGGGGGTGCCCTGCTGGTAGTCGGGGTCGTCGTAGGCGATCGTCATGGTGGTGAGCCGCGCGGTGTGCGCCCACACCTCGGACGGGATGCCCATGAGCGTCCCGGCGAAGGCCATGGGGAACATCAGCGCGGCCTGCCCCAGGTCAAAGACCTCCCCGTCCAGCGCCGGCTCCAGCAGATCGAGAGCGATCTTCCGGAACTGCGCCTCCCTGGCCTGGACCGAGCGCATTCCGAGGGCCCGGTTGAGCGGCTCGCGGAGCCGGGTGTGCTCGGGCGGGTCGGTGTCGGGCATCATCTGGCCCGCCGCGATGTCGGGCATGTTGAGATCGACGATGCAGAGCATGGTGCCCCGGCGCGAGGTGAACTCCTGGTGGCTGCGGAGGACCCGGCACACATCGGCGTGGCGGGTCACGGCCCAGAAGGCCTCCCGGCCGTTGAGGGCCGGCTGTTGGTGGAGCGGCTGATCGCGGCGGAGGCGGGCCCAGAGGGCATGGGGGTCCCCCTCGGCGTAGAAGCGGGAGTCCAGCAGATTGACGGAACCCGGGTCGACCGCGGTGTCCGGAGCGGAGGAGGTGAGTTTCACGCGGGCTCGCTCCCGTCGTGGTGCGGGGTCGTGGAGCACAGATCCGTGACGACCCGGGTGAGCCCGGCGACCGTGGGCGACCGGTAGAAGGAGCGCGGCGGCACGTCCACGCCGAAGGACTGCTGGATGGTCTCGGTGAGCCTCATGGCGAGCAGGGAGTTCCCGCCGTGCACGAAGAAGTCGCCCTCGGGGCTGATGTCCTCGCGGGAGAGGACCTTCCGGAAGATGTGCAGCAGTTCGCTCTCGATGTCCTCCCCCGAGGGGGTGACGCGCATATCGTCCATGATCTCCACATCCTTGTTGGTGGCCTGCCCGCTCCGTGGTGGCCGGCCGCTCGGCGGAGCGGTCGCCATGAGCCCGGGTCCGCGGACGGCGAGCGACCCCTCACCCCCCGGTGGTCGGCGGGCGGTGCGGGGCGGCGCGCGCGGCGGTGTCCAAGGGTGAGTCCGGGTCCTCCTCCCGCACCGTCCCGGAGCCGTCCGTGTGCCGGGGCCCCGGCCCGGCCGGCCCGCTTCCGGAGCGCGAGCCGAGGGGAAGGGTGGAGCTCCCGGGGATCGGGAGGGCAAGGGTGAATGGTTTCTTGAGTCGCGCCGGGAACGATGCCCTCCGGGGCGGCGGCGTCCGGCAGGCGGTCGGGGGAAGCGCTCGGTCGGGTGCTGCGGACATTCCGTCGGCCGGCGGTGTCCGCCGTACGGTCGCCGAATGCGGAGGGATTCTTCCCGGGCCGACCCGTCAGCGCTCAACGACGGTGTGCGTGATCGGCAGCGGAGTCTTGTCCCCGGAATAATACAGAGGTGGCTTCCGCTGTCGACACGCCTTGACGGCAACCCGGAAGATGCCTCTAATCAAGTCATGGTCACTTCGCTTCCATCGGAATGTTCCCGGGCTGTCGATTCGCTGGGGGAAAAGGAGTTCCGTGAAATATGTGGAGTGCGGGGGAGAGGATATGCACTCCCGTGGATTCAGCGGTCGTCAAGGTCCTCCTGAGCGGGCCGATTGCCTTCGGGACCCGCTCGCGGCCGTGCGCGGACGCGTATCCGTCTCGCCGGCGAGACAGAACCCACGACAGTCCGTCCGTGCCACGAGCGGCGGACCGACCACCAAGGAGGGGAACCCGTGGACGGGGCGACGACAGGGGCACAGCCGGCGGGCCGGCCGGCCATGGCCCGGCGAACCAGCGGATCGCGGTGGCTGCTGCGGCCCCCGGCGGAGGACTGCGAGATCCGGCTGTTCTGCTTTCCGTACTCGGGCTGCGGAGCCACCATGTACCGCAACTGGCCCGAGCGCATAGGGCGGATCGAGGTGCTGCCCCTCCAGCTCCCCGGCCGGGAGAACCGGATGCGCGAACCGCACTTCGCCACGTACGAGCGTCTCGCGGACGACTTCGCCGACGAGTTCGCGCCCTGCCTCGACCGCCCCTTCGCCTTCTTCGGGCACTGCGGAGGGGCGCTGCCGGCGTTCGAGGCCGTGGTGCGGCTGGCGGAGCGCGGGCTGCCCGCTCCGCTGCGGCTCTTCGTCTCGTCCCAGGTCGCCCCGCACGAGGGGCCCTACGGACGGTTTCTCGGGCTCTCCGACGATCAGCTGGCCGATGAGCTGCGCACCCTGCTGGGCGCCCTGGGCGGGGGCAGAACACCCCCGCCCCAGCTGCTCGAACTGTATCTGGAGGTCCTCGTCGCCGATGTCGAGGCCAACCGGAAGTACCGCAAGCCCGCCGAGGTCGGCATCCCCTGCCCGATCACCGCCATCGGCTGGGACCGGGACGCGGAGGTCCCCCACCGGCTGATGAGCGGCTGGCAGGACTGCGCGCCGACCCGGTCCGTCCTCCTCGGCGGCGAGCACTACACCTTCCTCGACGCCCCGGGCCCGCTGATCGACGTGTTCGCGGCCGACCTGCTGCCCTGACCCGGTCCGCCGGCGGCCCGCGGACCCGCCCGGCCTCCGCCCCCGGGGCGGGGGGCGGGCGGGCGGGGGCCGCGGGCGGGTCCGGCACGGCGGGGGGGGCGCGCCCCGGCCCCGCCGGGCGCGGGCGCCCCCCCGTGCCCCCC